>SLAK01000350.1 GCA_007126855.1 Dehalococcoidia bacterium
CTCTTCGGCCAGGGCCGTGACGACATCCTGGTAGAGCGGCTCCCCGGTGGCGCCGGGCTCCTTCGTGCGGTCGAGGACAGCGATGCGCTCGACGGTTGGGGGAAGGGCCTGTGCGAAGGCAGTGGTGGAGAAGGGGCGGAAGAGGCGGACCTTGAGCAGGCCGACCTTTTCGCCGCGGGCGTTGAGCGCATCAACGGCCTCTTCGACAGCACCTGCGCCGGAGCCCATGAGGACGATGACGCGGTCGGCGTCCGGGGCGCCGACGTAGTCGAAGAGCCGGTAGTGGCGGCCGGTGAGCTCGCCGAAGCGCTGCATGGCGCGGGCGGTGATGTCCGGGACGGCCGCATAGAAGGGGTTGCAGGCTTCGCGCGCCTGAAAGAAGACATCGGGGTTCTGTGCGGAGCCCTTGAGCACCGGGCGTTCGGGGCTGAGGCCGCGGTCGCGGAAGGCGCGGACCAGCTCGTCGTCGACCATAGCGCGGATGGTGTCGTCGTCGAGGGCTTCGATGGTGTTCATCTCGTGGGAGGTGCGGAAGCCATCGAAGAAGTGGACGATGGGTACGCGGGATTCGAGCGTGGAGGCGAAGGAGATGAGGGCGAAGTCCTGGGCTTCCTGGACGGAGGATGCGCTGAGCATGGACCAGCCGGCGGAGCGGATGGCCATGACATCGCTGTGGTCGCCGAAGATGGAGAGCGCGTGCGTCGCGACGGTGCGCGCAGCGACGTGGAAGACGGCGGGGGTGAGCTCGCCGGCGATCTTGAACATGTTGGGCAGCATGAGCAGCAGGCCCTGGGAGGCGGTGAAGGTGGTGGTGACGGCGCCTGAGAGCAGGGAGCCGTGGACCGCGCCGGCGACGCCACCCTCGCTCTGGAGCTGCGTGACCTGCGGGAGGCTGCCCCAGATGTTCCTCTGGCCGGCGCTGGACCAGGTCTCGGCCAGTTCAGCCATGGGCGAGGATGGCGTGATCGGATAGATGGCGATGACCTCGGAGGTCCGGTGCGCCACCTGCGCGGCTGCGGTGTTGCCATCGACGGTGATGGTTGGTCTGGTCAACAGTTTCAACCCCTCCATGGTGCCTGGGGTTACGCGTCCCCGGCGAAAGCGTTGGCGTTAGGGCGGCGGGGCATGGCTTAACTCACGCTCCTATACGCTCGCTCAATACTTCTATATCGCGGTCTCATCGTCGCACAGGAACCTGGTTCGGCTGACGTACCAACGGGCCAAGGATTGTGAACGGACGGCCGGGATTTGAGACGGGACAGCCACGGGGCAGGCGAGAGACGTGCCTGGCCGGGCTGATGCAGGGACAGAGAGGATCGAAGGGCTCGGGCATTTGCGCCATTCGGCGCTACAAGCGGCGGTGCCTGGCGCCTACGGTGGAGGGACGGTAAGGCCAAAAAGGAGGTGCCCTATGGAGGGGACACATGAGTTCCACGCCGGCCGCTTACGGCTAGCACCAGAGGCCGTTGAAGCCTTGCGAGCCCGTTTTCCGTCGGATTCCGCACCCGAATGGGCGGTGGAGGACGCATACGAAGGTGGGTGGATCGAGGTGAACCGTCATTACCTTCACAACGAGCAGGAGCGTGGTGCACAATCTATGCGGGCGCTCATGGAAACGCTGGGCGTGGAAGCGCCCGTGTCGGTCGAAGAGGCGCTGGACCTGATCGAGCTTGCCGTGCACGTGTTCGTGCCGGCAGAGGGGTTCCAGGGCGGCACAACGCGCACGGCGCAAAACGAACTACGAATAGTGAACCCCTATTGCCCGGTTTTCCGCGCCATCGAGGAGCGGAACTGGCGCGGGGTGACCGCGTGCCCGTCGTGGCACGTACGGCGCGGCTGGCTCGATGCCCTGGAGGTGAACGCGACCGACTCGGTGATGGGCGAAAAGAAGTGGGGGGATCCCGCTTGCGCCTGCGTTATCCGGGTGGAGGCACTGGCGGTCGCCGTTTAGGCCGGGTGACGCGGCCGCCGATCAGCCGCCGGCCGTGCCGTTGGTGCCGCGCACGGAGCGCGTAGCGGCGATGGCTTCCGCCAAGTCGAAGGCGCCTTCGTAGAGCGCTTTGCCGACGATGGCGCCTTCGCACCCGGTTTCGGCCAGGCGGACCAGGTCGTCGATGCTGGCGACGCCGCCGGACGCGATGACCGGGACAGAGAGTTCGTCGACGAAATCGCGGTAGAGGTCGAGGTTGGGGCCGGTCATAGCGCCGTCGCGGCCGATGTCGGTGACCATGAGGCGCGGCACGCCCAGGATGATCATTTCGCGCGCAAAGTCGAGCGCCTTGCGGCCGCTGCTATCGAGCCAGCCACGGGTCATGACTTCGCCGCCGCGGGCATCGATGGAGACGACGACCGCCTGCGGGAAGCGCTGCACAGCCTGGGCGACCACGCTCGGCTGGCTCACGGCGATGGAGCCGAGCTGGACTCGCTCCGCGCCGCGTTCAAAGGTGCGCTCGATGTCTTCCAGCGAGCGGAGGCCACCTGAGACTTCGACGGGGATGCCGACCGCAGCACAGATGGCCTGCACCTGTTCGACATTGACGGGATGCCCTTCGCGGGCGCCGTCGAGGTCGACCACGTGGATGCGGGGAGCGCCGAGTTCCTGCCACTGGCGAGCGGTGGCGACGGGATCCTCGGAATAGGTTGTTTCCTGGTCGTAGTCGCCCTGGAAGAGGCGGACGCAGCGGCCGCCCAGGATATCGATGGCGGGGATGACTTCGAAGGCAGTCACAGCGAGCGCTCGGCGGAGCTAACGGGCTGACCGCGTTCACGGGCTACCCAGTCGACGAAGTTGCGATAGATGCGGAGGCCTGAGTCGCCGCTCTTTTCCGGGTGGAACTGGGTAGCGACGAGATTGTCCTTTGCGACGACGCTGGGGAATGGCAGGCCGTATTCGGTTTCGCCCAGGCCCCACGAGGGGTCATCGAGGACGGGGTGGAAGCTGTGGACGAAATAGAAATAGGAGCCCGAGGGGATGCCCCCGGCGATGGGGTGGTCGCGGAGCCAGGCGACGGTGTTCCAGCCCATGTGGGGAACCTTGAGGTCTGTGACGCGGAAGTGGACGACGTGGCCCGGGACGACGCCCAGGCATTCCTGGCGCCCGCCTTCTTCAGACCATTCGAGCAGGGCCTGGAGGCCCATGCAGACGCCCAGGAAGGGGCGGCCTGATTCGATATAGCGAAGGACGGGGTCAACCAGGCCGCGCGAGCGGAGGTTGTCCATGGTATCGGCGGCTGCGCCAACGCCGGGGAGGACCACGCCATCGGCGCGGCCGATCCACTCCGGATCGGCGGTGATAAGCACATCCGCGCCGGTGTGGACGAGGGCGCGTTCGACGCTGCGGAGGTTGCCAGCGCCATAGTCAATGACGGCGATGTTCGGTGTCACGGCTTTCCGAGTGTATCACGCGTGGCACGTATACTTGGACGGCGATGGCGGAACTCACGCAGTATGAGGCGCGGCTGCGCAGCGAAGAGTTGCGGGCGGAGATCAACTACCACAACTACCGCTACTACGTGCTGGACCAGCCGGAGATCTCGGACGACGCCTACGACTCGCTGATGAACGAGCTGCGGGAGATCGAGGCGCAGTTCCCGGAGCTGATCACGCCGGATTCGCCGACGCAACGGGTGGGCGCGGCGCCGGTGGAGGCTTTCGGTGTGGTTGAGCACCGGGAGCCGATGCTGAGCCTTTCGAATTGCTTTTCGGAAGAGGACCTGGCGGCGTGGCACCGGCGGACGTCGAACATCCTGGGGACGGGCGAGTTCCGCGTGGTTTCGGAGCCGAAGGTCGACGGGCTGGCGGTTGCGCTGGTGTACGAAGACGGGAAGTTTGTGCAGGGCGCCACGCGGGGCGACGGGCGGCACGGCGAAAACATCACGGCGAACCTGCGGACGATCCGCAGCATCCCGCTTTCGCTATCGGGCGACTACCCGCCGCGCTTCGAGGTGCGCGGCGAGGTGTACATGACGAAGAGCGGCTTCGAAGCGATGAACGAAGCGATCGCGGCGGAGAACGAGAAGCTGCGAGCCGACGGTAAGCGCGAGAAGCCGCTCTATGCGAACCCGAGGAACTCGGCGGCGGGGTCGGTGCGGCAGCTCGACCCGCGGATCACGGCGAACCGGCCGCTGCACGTGTATGTCTACCAGCTTGGCTGGTGCGAAGGTTCCTTCCCGGAGACGCACTGGGAGGTGCTGCAATGGCTATCCGGGATGGGCTTCCGGACGCACCCCGACGCGGCGCTGCACCAGGACATGGATGAAGCGCGGGTGCGCATCCGCTGGTGGGAGGAGCAGCGGGAGGGGCTGGACTACGACATCGACGGGGTGGTGCTGAAGGTCGACGACATCCGGGTCTGGGACGAGCTGGGCGTGGTGGGCCGGGAGCCTCGCTGGGCCACGGCGTTCAAGTTCCCGCCACAGCAACGCACGACGCGGCTGAAGGCTATCAAGGTGAACGTGGGCCGAACCGGCGTGATTAACCCCTATGCTGAACTCGAGCCAGTGTATGTGGGCGGGGCGAATGTGAGCCAGGCGACGCTGCACAACGAGCAGGACATCCGCCGGAAAGACATCCGGATTGGCGACACGGTGATCGTGCAGCGGGCAGGGGATGTGA
>SLAK01000004.1 GCA_007126855.1 Dehalococcoidia bacterium
CTGGTCACTCGCGGGGGAGCGGACGGGCGAAGCTTATCTCGTGGCCGTCGGGGTCGGTGATGTGGAAATAGCGTTCGCCCCAGCGCGCATCGCGTGGGTCGAAGTCGGGAGTGAGGCCCGCATCAAGTGCGCGCTGGTACTGGCCGTCGACATCGCTGACATAGAAGATGGCGCGACCCCACCAGGACCAGCTTGTGCCGGGATCGGCGAGCACGATGTTGAGGTAGCCAGGGCCGGCGCGGAAGCTCGTAAAGGAGCTATCCTCGCCGCCGTAGCGTTCGCGGAAGCCGAGGGCCCGGTAGAAACGAACGGCGCGGGCCATGTTGTGCGTCGCGAGCGTGATGGCGCTGATGGATTCGACTTCGGGGCCATCGGTCATGGGTACCAGCGTAACGTATAGCGGGCCCCGGATGCGGGGCGGGAACCCTCACCCTCAATCCCTCTCTCTTGGCAAGGGAGAGGGAGGCCGAAGCCGCCAAGAGCGGGTGGCCGCCATTTACAGAGGGAAACATCCCTCGTCCAGCGGGAATGCTCAGCGCGGCGTGGCGATGCGGGATTCGAAATAGGGCATGACCATGCGGCCGAAGCGTTCTGCCTCTTCGTCGTGCGGATAGCCGGAGAGGCAGAATTCGGTGCAGCCGATATCGATGAACTGCTGGAGGGTAGAGGCCACCTGCTCCGGGTTGCCGACAACCATGACGCCGGCTCCATGCCGGACGGTGGTGATGCCCGCCCAGAGGTTACGGTCGAGCCGGTAGTTGTCGGCCTGGGTTTCGGCCGCGATGCTGCGCTGGCGGGCATCGGCGTGGGATTCGGCGCCCATGCCTGTCTCGCGGCGCTGCTTCAGCTTTTCGGCGGCGGGGGCGATGAGACGTTCAGCGGCCGCCCATGCTTCGTCCTCAGTTTCGCGGACCATAACCTGCAGCCGCATGCCGAACTTGAGCTGGTCTTCGCGCCCGTGGGCCGAAGCGCGGGCACGGATGTCTTCGATTTCGGGCGCGATGCGCTCTGGGCGGTCGCCCCAGAGCAGGTAGACATTGGCGTGTTTCGCACCGACTTCCCTGGCTGCGGGTGACATGCCGCCCAGGTAGAAGGGTGGGTGTGGCTGCTGGTAGGGGCGAGGACGGACCATCGCGTTCTCCACGCGGAAGTGCCGGCCTTCGTAGTTGACGGGTTCGCGCTCGGTCCAGACGCGCTTCATGAGCGTGACCGTCTCGTCCATCACGTCGTAACGTTCGTCGTGATCGTAGAAGACGCCGTCCGCGGCCATTTCCGCGTAGCCGCCGCCGGCGATGAGGTTGATGCAGATCCGCCCTTGCGACAGTTGGTCGAAAGTCGAGATCATTTTCGCCGTGAGGGTTGGCTGCATGAGCCCGGGTCGCGCTGCCACGAGCATTTTCAGGCGCTCGGTTTGGGCCGACATCATGGCGCAGGATATCCAGGCTTCATAGCACTCGGTGGCCACGGGTACGAGGGCGTATTCAAAGCCAGCAGTTTCAGCGGCGCGGGCGACGCGCTCAAACAGCTCCATGCTGGGCGGCATATGGTTAGCGGGGTCGCCTATGGTGCTGGAATCCCCGTATGTGGGGATGAACCATCCAAACCGAATAGCTTCACCCATTGCGCCGCCCCCTTCGCGATATACGTGAGGGGGCGGGTTAATCCAGCCCCCTCGCGTAGTATCTATCCTCGGCGGCTGCTGCGGAAGCCGAAGAGGCGCTGGGCGACGCGGCGGATCTGGACTTCTTCGGAGCCTTCGGTGATCCGGTAGCGGCGATGGTGACGGTAGATGTGCTCGAAGGGCTTGTGGCGGGTGTAGCCGATGCCGCCATGCACCTGGATGGCGCGGTCGGCAGCGTCGCAGACGAGGCGGTTGGCGCGGTAGTTGCACATGGCGACCTTGTCGCTGATCTCCATGTGGTCCTTCTGGTCGAGTTCCCAGGCGGTCTTGCGGACAAGGCCACGGATCATCTCGGCTTCAGTGTGCAGCTCGGCGAGCGGCCACTGGATGGCCTGGCGAGTGGAGAGCGGCTCGCCGAAGACGATGCGCTCGTTGGCGTACTTGACCGACTCGTTGATGCAGAATTGCGCAGCGCCGACGCCGGATGCGGCCTGGCGGATGCGGTTCTCATGGACGAAGGTGTTGGCAAGTGCTAGGCCATCGCCTTCGGTGCCAAGCATCGTATCGGCGGGAACGCGGACGTCGGTGAGCGAGGCCTCAGCGTGGTCGCTGGGCATGTTGAAGGTCCACCACATGAAGTCGACGGAAAAGCCTTCGGTATCGGTCGGGACGATGAAGCAGCTAATGCCTTTGGCCTTGCCTTCGTCGCCGCTGGTGCGGGCGAAGACCATGTCGTGGGTCGCGTGGTGGAGGCCGCTGTTGAAGCGCTTCTGGCCATTGATGACCCAGTCGTCGCCATCACGGACGGCTGTGGTTTCGAGCCAGGTGGCGTCGGAGCCGTGCTTGGGTTCGGTGAGGCCGAAGGCGACGCGGGTGGAACCGTCGAACATGCCCTTGAGGAACTTCTCCTGCTGCTCCGGGCTGCCGTAGCGTTCCCACATCTTGATGGTTGGGAAGTTTCCGACGATGGAGTGCTCGTTTTGCAGGTCGTTGTGCAGGCCAAGGCCTTTGGCGGCCAGGTGTTCACGGATGACGGCCATGCCCAGGTTGGTGCCATCCATGCCGCCATAGCGGCTGGGGACGGCGTAGCGCAGGTAGCCCGCGGCATCGGCGCGCCGCCTGGCTTCGCCGAGCAGCTCTTCCCATTCCTTGCGGGGAACGCCGCCGTTTTCCCAGTCGGTGCGGGCATATTCGCGGCGATGGTCGAAGAAGCGGATATTGTCGTCTTGCTGTTCGAGCGGCTTGATTTCTTTTTCGATGAAGTTATCGAGCTCGCCGAGCAGGTCCTGTATTTCCTTGGGGATGTCGAAGTCCATGGATCCTTCCGTTCTGTGGGTGTGCGGTGACTGATAAACAGCGGCCGGGCGCTGTTATGCATGGCGGGAGCTAAACAGCTTCACGCGGATTTGCGATACGGACCTTGTTGAACACGGTGGTGTAGATGTGGCGGAGGAGGCGGTCTTCGCCTTCGCGATCGAATTCGCCGCCCTCGATGCGGTCGCAGAGGTCGGCGTTGCGTTCGCGGAGGCGTGCGGCACGGTCGAGGATGCGGAGGGGAGGTTCTTCGGCGCCGAGGAGGCCGTCCAGGCCTTCCCATTCTCCGCGGATGAAGTCGTCGTCCAGCTCCAGTTCACGCTGGAGGATGGCCAGGGAGTTTGCGGCGACGAGGAACTGAAAGCGATCGAAGCGGTCTTCTGAAGCTTCGGAGCGTTCGCGCATGAATTCTTCAAGCGCCTGGAGGAGTTCGCGGGCGTCGGGTCTATCTTGCATCGGCGAACCTCTCTGCGACGCCGGTGAGGCGGAGGATCTCGAGTTCGGTGTCGCCGGCGCGGCGGCCGATGGCGGCGAGTTCGTGGCTGCGCTGGTGGCTATCGATGTGGGCGCGGGCCTGCATCATGCAGACGACAGCCCAGTGGATATTCCGGAGGACTTCCCAGACGCGGAGGCGTTCGCGGTCGATTGTTTCCCCGCTGGCCTTCTCGTAGGCCTGGACCCAGGTTTCGCGGTCGGTGATGCCGCCGGCTTCCATATGGTTCTGGCCAAAGCGCCAGACGCGGGTGCAAAACCAGGCAAGGTCTTCTTCGGGTTCGCCAGCGTGGGCGCCTTCCCAGTCGAGGATGGCAGCGAGGCCGGTGTCGTTGTACATGATGTTCCCGACGCGCAGGTCGCCGTGGACCATGAGGATGGGCCGGCCGGTGGGTTTGAGGTTGGCTGCTTCCTTCTGGCACCAGCGGATGGACCAGACGACGGCGGGGTGTGGGTTGAGCTTCTGGCGATGGTATTCGGCCATGAGGCGTTCGGCTTCGAACTGGAGGGCATCCTGGCCTTCGGCCGGGGTGCGAATGGTGATGCCCTGGATCTCTTCGGGGCGCACGGAGTGGATGATGGCAAGGGATTCGGCGAGCTCTTCGATGAAGCGTTTGCGGGCGTCTTCGTATTCCGGCTTTGTGAGGAAGGGGCGCGGGTTGGTATCGCCCATGACACGGTCCATGACCATGTAGCATTCGCCGGTGGGTTCGGTGCCCATGGAATAAGGCTTTGGGGCGCGGACGCCGCGCGCGTGCATTTCTTTGAGCACAGTGTATTCGTTGGTCATCTTCTGGGGGTCGGCGCGGCCGGCGGGGGCAAGGCGGACGACGAGGTCCGAGGCCTTGTCACCCGAGACGGCTTTGACACCCCAGGATTCGTGCATGGCACCGCCGGCCAGCTTGGCGGGCGACTCGATGGTCGCGCCGTCGTCATTGAGAGCCTGGCGGACGGCGTTTTCGAGGATGGGGATTCGTTCTTGGTCAGACACCTGCACCTACCAGACACTGTGTCCAATGGCGGACACGGGGGCGCATCATGTCTCTCATACCGAGGGCGCGGCGTCAAGCGGTCTGGTGTGGAAAATCGCGGAAATTTCGCGCAATGCGAAATATCCCATGCTGGTTTGTTGCAAGAGGAAGGGCCCGGCGGTGCCGGGCCCTTCCTTGCTGTTATGAGGCGGCC
>SLAK01000083.1 GCA_007126855.1 Dehalococcoidia bacterium
GCATGTTCGGCGCGCCGCAGGGCACGACGCTGGAACAATTCCGGGAAGGCATGAAGGCGCGCGGCATGATCGTGGGCGGCAAGTCGGAGGTAGTCGACGCGCTCGGCGCTCTGGCGAAGGAAGGCGTGCAGGAAGTGCAGCTCCAGCACTTCAGCTTCGACGACGACACGGTGCCGGAGTTCCTCGCAAGTGACGTGGCGTCGGCACTGCGGGACGCCTGACGGCGCCGAATACCACCGAGAGGAGACCACCATGCCGAGTGTGCGCGAGCTGGCTGAACAGCTTTGGACTGGCGAGACGACAACGATGGACATCCATCCCGTTGCGGCGTGGTTTCCCGAAGGCGAAGAGCTGGCCGATGGCGTCCTCTACTACAAGGGCCTCGCCGGCGCGACGACCGTGGATAGCGGCGACGGGCTGGTGATGCTGGATACCGGCTCGAAGCAGGACACGCAAAAGCTTTACGAAACCGTGCGCGGCTGGCGCGCTGATGCGCCGCTTCGGATGGCCGTCTTTTCCCATCATCACGTCGACCACATCTTCGGCGTGGGTCCTTTTGAAGCTGAGGCGCGGGAGCATGGCTGGGGCGCGCCGCTCGTCTATGGCCACGAGTTGCTCGGCCCGAACTTCGACCGCTACCGGAAGACGCAGGGGTGGAACAAGGCGATCAATGTCCGGCAGTTTGCGCTGCCGATGGACCGCTTCCAGTGGCCCGACGACTACCGCTACCCCGACGTGACCTATTCTCGCCGGATGACCGTGACCTGCGGCGAGCTGACGCTTGAGCTCCGCCACGCCCGCGGCGAGACCGAAGACGCGACCTGGACGTGGATCCCGGAGAAACGCCTTCTGGCGCCGGGCGACCTGTTCATCTGGGCGGTGCCGAACGCGGGCAACCCGCAGAAGGTGCAGCGCTATTGCGGCGAGTGGGCAGCGGCCCTGCGCGAAATGGCGGCGCTGGGTGCGGAGCTGCTGGTGCCGGGGCACGGGCTTCCCATCATCGGGGCCGACAGGATCCGGCAGGCACTGACCGACACGGCGGAGCTGCTGGAGTCGCTGGAGTCGCAGACGCTGGCGCTGATGAACCAGGGCGTGGCGCTCGACCGCATCCTGCACGAGGTGGAAGTCCCGGCCCACCTGTTGGACCGGCCCTACCTGCGGCCGGTTTACGACCATCCGCAGTTCCTGGTCCGGAACATCTGGCGGCTCTATGGCGGCTGGTACGACGGTGAGCCCGACAACCTGCTGCCATCGCCGCGCCGGGAACAGGCGATCGAGTGGGTCGCGATGGCCGGTGGCGTCGACAGCGTGCTGGAGCGTGCGGCGGCGCTTAAGGCCGAAGGCAACATGCGGATGGCGTGCCACCTGGTGGAATTTGCGGTCATCGCGGAGCCGGAATCGAAGGCCGCGCACGAGCTGCGCGCGGAGGTCTACGCGCAGCGGGCATCGCTGGCGGTGTCGTCGATGGAGCGGAACATCCTCAACCACGCTGCGAATGCCAGCCGGCAGGGGAAGCGGGACCTCGCCGGGGATTTCTAGCCTGCGGCCGCCTGCCGGGCGATTGTCATACGGCTGCCACGGTGGCGGATGGTCGCGTTACAGAGCTTCGTGCCGCCGACGGCTAGTGTCATAACGTGTAGCTATGGCGGGCATCCCGCAGCGGGCCACACCACCACGAAGCGAGGATGATTCACCGTGAACGACTCCCAGCTCAACGAACTGCTCTACCAGGCACTTGAAACGGAGATCGGCGGCCAGGATGTTTACAAGGCCGCCATTGATTGCGCGCAAACGGAAGAGTTGAAGGAAGAATGGCAGGGCTACCTGGAAGAAACCGAGAACCACGAGCGGGTGCTCCGGAACGTCTTCCAGCAGGTGGGCCTTGATGACAAAAAGCAGACGCCTGGCCGCAAGGTGGTGAAGCACAAAGGCGAATCACTGGTGAAGGCCATGCAGATGGCGAAGAAGGAAGGGCCGCCTGAAGCGGCCGAGCTTGTGGCCGCTGAATGCGTTGTCGAAGCTGAGACCAAGGACCACCAGAACTGGCAGCTCATCGGCACCGCCGCACAGCACCTGCGGGGCGAGGCGGCGAAGGCGCTGCAGGAAGCCTACGAGGAGGTGGAGGACGAGGAAGACCGGCACCTCTACCACACCATGGGCTGGGCACGGGAGCTCTGGATCAAGTCGCTCGGCCTGCCGGCGGTCATCCCGCCGCCGGAAGAAGAGAAGGACGTCAAGACGGCAATTGGCCGTGCGCGGGCGGAGCATGCTCGCGAAGACATGCTCCAGTAACGCCTGTTTCCCTCCGTGTGCGTGAGGGGCCCGGGCTTAGCCCGGGCCCTCGCGCGTATTGGGACCGTTCCCGCCCGCTACAGGCGCGCGACCGCGCCCTCGAGCGCACGGCGGGTGAAGACCTTCACCATCGCGCGGCGGTATTCCTCGCTGGCGTGGAGGTCGCTGTTCACGTCTTCGAGGCTGTTGCCGGCGACGCCGGCGGCGGCATCGATGGCCGCCTGCTCGGGCTGCTGGCCGGTGAGCTGCTCCTCGACTTCGGGCAGGCGCACGGCATAGCCGGTAGCGCCGGTCACGCCCACTCGTGCCCACTGGATGAGCCCGTTTTCCACGCCGAGGGCTGCCGCGACGCCAACGATGGCGTAGTGCGAGGCGCGCTGCTTGAGCTTGGCGTAGGAGGCTGCCTGGATGGGGTCGAACTGGACGCTCACGATGACCTCGTCCTCGGCCATATCCACGGTGAACATGTCCTGGAAGAAGTCGGATGCTTTCACCGAACGCCAGCCGTTCGGGCCCTTGAGGTGGACCTCCGCGTCAATGGCCAGCATCACCGCGGGGTAGTCGGCGGCCGGGTCGGCGTGGGCCAGGCTACCGCCCACGGTTCCGCGGTTCCGTACCTGCGGGTCGCCGATCTCGCCCGCGCAGTCCGCGACCACGGGCGCCTTTTCGCGGAGCAGGTCCGAGGTTTCGACTTCGTGGTGCGTGGTGCCTGCGCCGATGCCGATCTTGCCTTCGCGCTCGCGGATGCCGCGGAGTTCGGGGATGCGGCCGATGTCGATCAGCGACTCGGGCTCGCTGAGCCGCAGCTTCATGAGGGGGATGAGACTGTGCCCCCCGGCGAGCAGCTTTGCGCCTCCGTCGCCGTTGCTGAGCAGGGAGATGGCTTCATCGAGCGATGAAGCGCGGGTGTAGTCGAATTGCGCGGGGATCATGCGCCACCTCCGTTCACGATCTGCCAGACCTTTTCCGGACGGACCATCATGTCGATGTGCTTGACGCCGAAGGGGCTGAGCGCATCGACGACGGCGTTGACGATGCAGGGCGTGGAGCCGATGGTCCCGGCTTCGCCGATGCCTTTGGCGCCCATGGGATTGACGGGGGTGGGCGTCACGGTGTGGTCGAGCTCGAAGCGCGGGAAATCGGTCGCGCGCGCGATGGCGTAATCCATGAGTGAGCCGGTGATGGGCTGGCCGTCGGCGTCGTAGGTGACCTCTTCGATGAGGGCCTGGCCGATGCCCTGGGCGAGCCCACCGTGGACCTGTCCCTGGACGATGAGCGGGTTGATGATGTTGCCGCAATCGTCGACGCCGACGAAGCGCTTGAGCTCGATCTCGCCGGTATCGCGGTCGATCTCCACCTGGGAGATGTAGCAGCCGTACGGGAACGTGGCGTTTGGCGGTTCGAAGAAGGCCTCTTCGCTGAGCCCCGGTTCTTCCACGTCTGGCGGCAACGGTACCGGCCGGTAGGCGAAGCCCGCGACCTCGGCAAAGGGGATGCCGCTCTCGGGTACGCCGCGGACGGAGATTGTGCCGTTCTCGAAAACCATGTCTTCGGGCTGCGCTTCCAGCAGATGGGCGGCGAAGCGCGACATCTTCTCTTTCACCTTGCCCGATGCCATCGCCAGGGCGGCGCCACCGACGGCCTGCGACCGGCTGCCGAAGGTGCCGATCCCGTGGCGGACGATGCTCGTGTCGCCGTGGAGGATGTTGATGTCTTCGATCGGGACGCCGAAGTCGTCGGCGAGCATCTGGGCGAAGGTGGTCTCGTTGCCCTGGCCGTGCGGCGAGGCGCCCGTGGTCGCGACCACCTTACCGGAGCGCTCGATGGTGACGCTGGAGTGTTCCCAGCCGCCCGTGGGCAGCAAGGCCGAAGGGCCCAGGCCGCAAATCTCGACGTAGTACGCGAGGCCCAGGCCGACGATGCGGCCTTCGGCGCGGGCCGCGTCTCGTTCGGCAATCATCTGCTGCCAGCCGGCATTCTCGAGCGCTTTGTCGAGCGTGGCCTGGTAGTCGCCGGAGTCGTAGGCGAGGCCGGTCTGCGTGGCGAAGGGGAACTCATCCGGCCGGACAAAGTTCTTGCGGCGCAGCTCAGCCGGGTCTATGTCGAGCTCACTGGCGAGCATGTCCAGCGCCCGCTCGACGAAATAGATGCCTTCAGGCCGGCCCGCGCCGCGGTATGCGTCCGTCGGGGTTTTGTTGGTGAACACTTCGGTGAGGACGCTGCGGACCGCGGGAATGTGATAGACGCCGTTGAGCATGAGCTGGGTCAGCGTCGGCACAGCAGCGGTGAGCAGCATCTCGTAGGC
>SLAK01000251.1 GCA_007126855.1 Dehalococcoidia bacterium
TACGCGGCCAGCGTCAGCGGCGACGCCTCGTCGCCGAGCCGGACAAAGATCGCGGCAAAGCCCGTCGCGCCCACGCCCAGCGCAAGCGCCGTGAGCCCTGCTGCCTTCGAAGGAGCAGCGATAGCCATTGGCTATACGCTTCTACCCTCCCTGGCCGCCTCGCGCGAGAGGCGGCCAAGCTCCGTCACCGGATCGATCCCCTCCACGTATTCGCGGATGATGCCCTGCCAGGGGCCTTCCGCCCGGATCGACGCCATCACGCCGGCCAGCCCGAAGTTGATCCGCGTGAGGAACACCATCCCCTCGGGAACGTTGCACCAGCGGTTGATCTGGCCACCCAACCCGGTCGTCTGTGTGTTCCGACGGATCATCTCGGCTGCCAGCTCCGGCGTGTACGTGACGCGCTCGGCCAGGATAGGCTTCCAGTACCAGTGCATGTGGTCGTAGAGGGTCTCCAGCTCAAAGGGCGCGCCACGCTTCAGGATGCCCAGGTCCTCCACCGCTTCTCGCCACTCCGGCCGGTCATCCGCCATGAGCGCCTGCACCACCCGGCGAAACGCCAGTACGTTCTCAGTGCTGAAGTCGGCAACGCAGCCGTAGTCCAGGAACGCGACACTCCCGTCTTCCAATAGCAGGTAGTTCCCCGGGTGCGGGTCGCCGTTAAACAGCAGGTGCTGATAGAGCGAGCCAAAGGCGAACCGGTACAGGATCTCGCCGATGCGATTCCTTTCGTGCTGCGGCAGCGTCAACGCCTCCCGGAAGGGCTTGCCCTCCAGGTATTCCTGCACCAGGACATGGCGGCTCGCCAGCTCCGGGATCACGTGCGGCACCCGGATAAACGGGTGCCCCTCGAAAATCTGCGCGAAACGCTCCTGGTCCCGCGCTTCGCGCTGGTAGTCCAGCTCCGCACGGATGCCGTCTTTCAGATCGCGCACAATCGTCGCTGCATCCAGCCCACTCGAGACCATCCCAATCATGTTCACCAGCACTCCGGCGTTCGCCAGGTCGTGCTCGATTGCCTGGTCGACCCCCGGGTACTGCACCTTCACCGCCACCCTGCGCCCATCGCTGAGCGTCGCCCGGTGCACCTGTCCGATCGATGCCGCAGCAAAAGGCTCCCGCTCGAAGTGTTTGAACAGTGCCTCCGGCCTGGTGCCAAACTCCCGCTCGAACACCTCCACCACCAGTGGATAGGCCATCGGCGGCGCGCTCGCGTGCAGCCCTGAGAGTTGCTCCGACATCTCGTCGGGCACCACGCCGGTCATCAATGAGAGCACCTGCCCCATCTTCATCGCCGCGCCCTTCATCTCGCCCATCGTGCGCGTCACGTCCTCGCCTGTCCGCAGCATCACTTCGCTGCGGCGTTCTCGCCGCCGCTCCCCACGCGCCAAATATGTCGTGGCCCAGCGGCCGGCTGCGCGCGCTCCAAGCGCAAGCGGTGTCAACGAGCGCCGGAACCGGCCCCGGTGCAACGATGTCATCCACAAGCCTCCATCGGGTGCAAAAGGCCTCCACTCCAGTATCCGCGGCCCAAAACCCCTGCGTCGAGCAATCGCGTCACGTGATATCCCCTTCCCTTTAACCTCAGCTTCAGCCTATGGATCGATAGCCGATAATGATGGAGAGAACGAAGGGGGAGAAGTGGATGAGTGGCATCTTCTACGATCCGCGCCGGCGGTCTCTCCACCGGGTTCATGAGGCTCCTGAAACCGGGTGGATCCTCGTCACGCACGATGTCGACGCCAGCCCAAACCGCTGCCGGCGTATCATGAGAGAGTGGCTACCGTTCGACGAACTGTTCCAAATCGACTGGTGCATCGTCACGCACTCACAGGCCCGCAGCGCCTGAACAGCTACTCGCGCGGGGGCGGTCGGTGAACGACGATATCGCCACCATCCTTCGCGCGCTCGAGCAGGAAGATTACCCCCGCGTCCACCGCTTCGACCGGGGCGACGTATTCAGGCAGCGCATCGCCATACTGCCCTCCGCGTTCAACCCGCCCACGCTCGCTCATCTGCGGCTCATGGAGCTCGCCCGCGAACTCGATGACATCGTTGGTTCCGCCGCGCTGCTCAGCACCCGGAATGTCGACAAAGGAATCTATGGCGCAGACCTGGCTGACCGCGTTGGCATGCTCCTCGCCCTCCATGGGCCCCGCGGCGACTTCGGCGTCCTCGCCTCCAACGCCGCCCGCATCATGGACCAGGCCCGCGCTCTCCGCGAACAGCACTCTGGAATCGGATTCGACTTTGTCGTGGGATTCGACACCCTGGTCCGCGTCTTCGACCGCAGCTACTACGACAACATGCCCAGGGACCTCGAATTCTTCTTCAGCCATCACCGCCTCATCGCTACCAACCGCGCCGAATGGACCGTCGAGGAAGTCCACGCCTTTCTCGACCGTCCCGAAGTCCGCGATTTCGCTGCCCTCGTCATCGTCCGGGAACTCGACCCTGAGCCTGCCCAATTCTCTTCCACGGCCGAGCGCGAAGCCTTGGAACAGGGCGCGAAGCCGCGCGCATTACCACCGGAAGTGCTCGACTATATCCAGTGCCGCGGCCTCTATCGCGACGACGAAACCAGCCCTGCCAAATAAGGCGCCTGTCTACGGTTCTCCATGCTTTCGCCGTTCCGGCCTTAACACGGCATCGAACAACTCGCCGACCACGACGCTGAAGCCCGGCGCGGCCGCTCCCGCCAGTTCCTCCGCTTCCGAAGGTGTCCGGCGTGCACCATCTTCGTAGACATCCACAGTTTCGCGCTCCAGGTGGAACACTCAATAGCCCCGGGTGTACATCGCGCTGCCTCACGTCACCTGCGAAATATCCGGCCCCCCGGAGGTCCGCACAACGCCCTTTGCTTCCAGCGCTTCCACCTCCGCGTCGCCATACCCCAGCAGCTCGTGAAGCACATCCCGCGTATGCTCTCCAAAGCTCGGTGGCGGCCCCTTGATGCCCGCCTCGCTCCGTGACATCCGGAAGGGCGTATTCGCAATCGGGATGGTTCCGGCCTCCGGATGCGTAACCTCGCGAAGCATCCCCCGCGCCTGCACCTGCGGGTCCTCCGCAGTCTGCGGGATCGTGTTCACCGGCCCGCAGGGGATCCCCACCTGCAATAGGTCCTCTAGCCACTCCTGCGACGGCCGTTTCCGGAAGGCCTCGAAGAGCATGGGCTCGAGGATAGCGTGGTTCTTCGTGCGCCTAGGGCTCGTGTTGAAGCGCTCATCATCGATCAGATCCGGCAGCCCCAGCAGCCCGCACAGCAATCCCCACTGGTTCTCCGTCCCAAAGCCCAGCGCGACCACGATCCAGCCGTCCGCCGTCGGAAAGGCCTGGAAGGGGGTCGCCGAAGGATGGCGCGTCCCGATCGGCTCCGGCGGCGTCCCGGTCACGAAATAGCGCATGAACGCGTTCTCCAGCACCGACACCTGGCAGTCCAGCATGCTGATGTCCAGATGTTGACCCAGGCCGCTCCGCGAACGCTCGTGCAGCGCCGCCAGGATCCCGACGGACGTATAAAGGCCCGCCGCTATGTCACCATACGACGCCCCCGGTCGTACAGGCGGCCCGCCCGGCTCGCCGGTAATCGACATAATCCCGCCCATGCCCTGCACGATGATGTCCAGCGCCGGCCGCTCCCGGTAGGGGCCCGTCTGCCCGAAGCCCGACGTGCTCGCGAAAATCAGCCCCGGGTTGCGCTCCGCCAGCGCCTCGTAGCCCACGCCCAGCCGCTCCATCGTGCCCGGCGTAAAATTCTCCATCACCACATCCACCTGCGAAGCCAGCTCCCGGAACAGCTCGCGTCCCTCTTCTTCGCCCAGGTCGATGCTGATCGCCCGCTTGCCGCGGTTAATGCTGAAGAAGTAGCCGCTCCAGCCGTTCTGGTAGGGCCCCGTCGTCCGGGCGATGTCCCCCCAGGGCGGCCGCTCCACCTTGATCACGTCCGCTCCAAGGTCGCAGAGCACCATGCTCGCGTACGGCCCCGAAAGCACCCAGGTCAGGTCAAGAATCGTGATGTCTTCCAGTGGTCGCGGCATGATCTCCTCCAGTTCGGCACATCGGATGGCCTATCCTTGCAACTTCAGCCCGGCCGCTCAAACCTTGCCGCAAACAGTACCCTTGGGCCATGACCGCCATCCGCCTTGCAACACCCGTCGACGCCCCGGCGCTTGCCCGCCTTCGCTACGATTTCCGCGCCTCAATCGGCGAAGCCATCGAAGACCGCGGCGCCTTCATCAAACGCTGCACTGAATGGATGGCTGAGCGCCTCACCGGGCCCACCCCATGGCGCTGCTGGGTCGCCGAACACGACGGCGCCATCACCGGCCACCTCTGGCTCTACATGCTTGAGAAGATTCCCAACCCCACCCCAGAAGCCGAGTGGCACGCCTACATCACCAACATCTACGTCGACCCCGCCCACCGCGGCGGCGCCGGCACCGCCCTCGTCGAAGCCGCCATCGCCTTCGCCCGCGAACACCGCGCCGATTCCGCCATCCTCTGGCCCACCGAAGGCAGCCGCTCCCTCTACCATCGCTTCGGCTTCGCCCAACCCTCCGACATCCTCGAAGCCATCATCACCCCCGGCCGCTAA
>SLAK01000313.1 GCA_007126855.1 Dehalococcoidia bacterium
ACACCAAGAACCGCCTGCTCGGCTCCGCTGTCGCCGTCTCCGGCAGCGTCGCCAACGTCAACCTCCGCCCCGGCGAAGTCTTCCGCGAACCCATCGTCCTCGACGCCACCGCCGTCATCCTCGCCCACAACCACCCCTCCGGCGACCCCAGCCCCAGCCCCCAGGACGTCATGGTCACCAGAGAACTCATCGAAGCCGGCGACATGCTCGGCATTCCCGTGCTCGACCACGTCATCCTCGGCCAGCGCCAATTCGTCAGCCTCAAGCGCGAAGGCCTCGCCTTTCGCGGCGAATCCTAGCGCGCCACCTCCACCGCCACCTGCGGCGCCGGCCGCGGCCCCCGCATCGACCACCAGCAGACCACCGCGCTCACCGCCAGCACCAGCGCCGCAAGCTGGAAGCTGAACTGGTACCCCGCCCGGTCCGTGCCGATCACCCCGATCACCGCCGGCCCCCCGGCCCGCGCAAACGCCACCAACAGCGCCGAAAAGCTCAACACCCGCCCGAAGTAATCCCCCGCAAAGCGCTCCGAAACCACCAGCGTCCGCAGCGGATACACCGCCCCGAACACCACCCCGAACAGCCCGACATACACCCACACCTGCCACCATTCGTCCGCCATCGACGCCACCACCGCTGCCACGCCCAGCAGCCCCAGGCAGATAGCCAGCATCACGCTGCTCGAAACCCGGTTCGCCAGCGCCGGCAACACCAGCCGCGCCGGCAGGCTGATAATCCCCGTGATCCCGATCGCCCACGCCACCGGCCCCGGCTCAAAGCCACGCGTCTCAAGCTGCGCGATCATGTGGAAGGCATATCCCGTGAAGGCCAGCGTCCCCGCGAAGAACGCGAGCGAGAACGCCCAGAACTGCCGGTTCGTCTGCTTCAGCCCGTCCATCGTCTCGCGCAGGAAGCCGCCCGCCGACAACCCCACCGCACCCGCCTGCTTTGGCACCCGCGGCTCGTGCACCAGCAGCGGCACGATCAGCCCCACGACCAGCAAGATCCCGCCGAGCACCGCCACCCCCGGCCGCCACCCCATCTCCGACACCAGGAACTGCGTCAGCGGCGTGAAGATCGTGATCGAAACCCCGCTCAGCAGCGTCAACACCCCGTAGGCCCGCGGCCGCTCGTGCGCCTCGAACCACCGGTTCATCAGCACATACACCGGCTCGTAAAACGTCGCCGCCATCGCAGGGCCCAGCACCACCGGCATCACCACCAGCACGTGCCAGGTCTCCTGCGCCATGCCCAGCAACACCAGCCCGCCCGCGCCCAGCGCCGCGCCGCCGGCCAGCACCACCCGCGAGCCCACCAGGTCCGAGAGCGTCCCCACCGCGATCGACGAAAGCCCCGCCACCAGCAGCGCCAGCGAAAAGCCCAGCGCGATAGTCCCCCGCCCGAAATCCCCGCCCGCTGCCTGATCCGTCACCAGCACGCTGAACGCGTACGAAAGCGTCCCGTAGCTCGTGTTGATAAAGGCCGCCGCAAGCGCCACCCGCGCCCAGCGCCGCCATGCCGAAGGAGCCACCGAAGAAGGGTTGTTGTTCAAGCTCGCTCAACACATCGTAAAAATACGATGCCGCGAGCCTATGCCCGCCGGGCGCAGGCGTCAACCGGACACAACAGTCAGAGTTGGTGGTTTCTTGCTACGGGGAACGATATGGGCGAGGCCGTCGCGGACCTCGGGCAAGGTCATACCGCTTTGGAGATCCGACGATTCCAGTAACATACGCGAACGGCCTATCGACTGTGCGATCTACAGCATCGAACCACTCCCACCGGCGGGTTATCCAGGCCATCACGTCCCACAGGCGGTAGCTGCCGTTGTCAAGAAAGACAATGCCCACCTGATGCTTCACAACAAGGTTGAATTCGCTTGGATTCTCGAGGATGCCTCGGTTGTTTGATATTGCTAGATAGCCCCGCTCGCCCACCCACGGTAGCCACACTGAATCTGGTGTGCCCAGCCGAATGAGCCCATGGTTGGATGGGAACACTACATCCTGACAAGGAGCCTCTAAAGATTTGATAGCCCTCGGGATACGAGTCCCCATATCTTCGTCGAAGAAGACCTTCACGCCGCGGCTACATCTCCCACTTTGATCGCCGCTTCAACAATCCGTGGCTCCAACTGATAGTCGTCAGCGATGCTCTCAATGTCCATACCCCCGCGCCAGCGCTCCAGCAGGACACTCGCGCGAACATTGCGGCCGTCAATGACCGGCCACCCAGCCCCATAGCCAGGTTCGACAACGATTGGTGCACTTCGCCCCGCTGGATACCAACGCTGTGCCAGCTCTTCCGTCGTGGCGTCGAAGTCGAATAGGCTCAGTGCGTCGTCAAACTCCATAGGGAGCACGAAATTGCCGTCCACGTCAATTGCGATAGTACGACCAGGAAACTCCCCCTCGAATTCATGGATGATATGCCCGCCCGCCACTTTGAACTGTCCGCTCGCGAATGGATAGGGTATGCCCATTTTCATTCGGGCATACGAATGCGCAGCTCTCAGCCGATTGAGTGGGATGGTCGCACCGCTTCCGTTCCTGTAGTGAGAAACCACTATTAGTTCCGCAAGCTCAAGGAACGATACTTTGAACACACCCTGCTCCCTGTGCTTCTCGCCGAACACAGGTCGCATTTTGCGCCCTTGGCGGTTGCTTCCATACAGCCAGTTGCGTACGTTATGGGGCTTCGTACGAGCGAGTCTGGCTGCCTGTGTAATCGTGTAAGCTGGCTCCGTTCGCAGCGGATCGATTGGCACTTCCACTTGAGTCTAGCCTCACCCGCCAAACAACTCACGCGGGTTGATGTAGTTGAGTCAACCCGGAGCATAGCAGATTCAGCCTAGAGCAATAGGAATGCCCGCCCGCAGCTGGCAGCTCTCCCCCTACCGCAAATGCGCCGACTCGTTCAGCGTCACCACCGACCGCTGCCCCGTGCTCGCCACCATGAAGCGGTTGATGCTCGTGTACGTCGGCTCGAAGAAGAACACCTCGTCCATCCCCAGCACGTGCGACGCCCACGCGTTGATCACCCCGCCGTGGCATACCACCGCCACCCGCTGGCTCCGGTGGCTCCCAGCAATCTCGCTCAGCGCGCCGACCACCACCTCCCGGAACTCCAGCGGGTCGATCTCCCCGAAGCGCTTCTCCTCCATCTGCCGCCGCCACAGCTCGTAATTGATCACCTTCAGCTCTTCCAGCGGGATGTACGTGTCCGAATCCGGGTCAAACTCCGCCACGCCCGCGTGCACCTCCGCCACCATCCCCTTGCTCGCCTCCAGCGGCGCCGCCGTCTCCCGCGCCCGCCGCAACGGACTCACATAGAGCGCGTCGAACTCCTCGCCGTCCAGCCATTTCGCCACGCGTTTCGCCTGGTCGTGGCCAACCTCGCTCAGCGAAGGGTCCGCGGCTGTCCCATCTTCCGTGATCCGTGTGATCGGCAACCCG
Source organism: Dehalococcoidia bacterium (assembly GCA_007126855.1). Taxonomy (GTDB): domain Bacteria; phylum Chloroflexota; class Dehalococcoidia; order Tepidiformales; family Tepidiformaceae; genus SLAK01. The sequence goes on from SLAK01000313.1 coordinate 3,456, forward strand.
TGGCGAATCAAAACCAGTTCCATATCGCTCCTCAAGCTCGCAAATGCTGGCGTCCCCGCCTGCCGATGATACCGGCACTCCCCGCACCGGCACACCGCCGCACGCCTGCCGTCACACGTCCTCGAACTTCAGCTCCACCTCGCCGAAGACCACCGTGTCCCCCGGCTCCGCCCCCGCGCGCCGCAGCGCGTTGATCACACCCCAGCGCTGCAACCGCCGCTCGATCTCCTCCCGCGCCCCTTCCATCTCCAGGTCCATCATCTCTACGAAGGTCACCACGCGCCGACCCTCCACGACCCACCGCCCCTCGCCGTCCGGCGTGATCGTGAAGCGCTCCGTCACCCCCGGCCGCAGCACCGGCATCTCTTCCTTCTTCTCTTCCTCGATGCGCTTGCGCTCGTCGCGTACCAGGTCCATCAGCAGCGCCGTCAGCGGCCCGATGCCCTGGCCCGTCTCCGCCGAGATCACGTGCGCTTCCCGGCCCAGGTGCGCCGCCAGCGTCGCCGCCGATTCCTCCGCGTTCTGCTCGTCGATATCCGCCTTCGTGATCGCCACCACTTCGGTCAGCGACTCGAACGCCGGGTCATAGGCCCGCAGCTCCGTCTGGATCAGCTCGTAGTCCGTCACCGGGTCCGGCGACATGCTGTCCACCAGGTGCAGCAGTACGCGGCACCGCCGCACATGCTTCAGGAATTCGAAGCCCAGTCCATAGCCCTCGCTCGCCCCCTCGATCAGCCCCGGCAGGTCCGCCATCGTGAACCGCTCAAAGCCAACCATCACAACGCCCAGCATCGGCTCCAGCGTCGTGAACGGGTAGGCTGCAATCTTCGGCTTTGCGTGCGAAACCGACGCCAGTAGCGTCGACTTCCCCGCGTTCGGAAGCCCCAGCAGCCCTACATCCGCCAGCAGCCGCAGCTCCAGCCGCAGCTCCACCTCTTCGCCAGCGTGCCCCTTCTGCGCGTAGTTCGGCGACTGGTTGGTGCTCGTCGCGAAGCGTTTGTTCCCCCACCCGCCGCGGCCGCCATGCGCCACCAGCACTTCCTCGCCAAGCACCGACAAATCCGCGATCAGGTCGCCGTTCTCCTCGTCGAACACCACCGTCCCGACGGGCACTTCCAGGTAAA
>SLAK01000235.1 GCA_007126855.1 Dehalococcoidia bacterium
AGCTGGAAGTAGCGCCCCTCGAAGGTGGCGGGCTCATCGGCCCAGGCGCGGCGGAGGACTTCGATGCCCTCTTCGGTGCGGCGGACGCGCTGTTTGCGGGTTTGGCCAAAGGCGTCATATTCGGCGTCGCGGTAGCCCATGCCGATGCCAGCCATGACGCGGCCATTGGAGAGGATGTCGACGGTGGCAAGCTCTTCGGCCAGGCGGACGGGGTGATAGAGCGGGAGGATGAGGATGTCGGTGCTGATTTCGACGCGGCGGGTGCGTGCGGCGATGGCGGCCATGAGGGTGACGGGGGCGGGGGTGTAGGCGTCTTCGGCGAAGTGGTGTTCGGTGAGCCAGATGGAGTCGAAGCCGAGCTGTTCAGCGTATTCGATCTGCTCGAGGAGCGAGGCATAGAGCTCAGGCCAGGGCTGCTCCCATTGGGAGGGATTGCGGAAGTCGTAGGCGAGGCCGAAACGGAGGGTCATGGGGGTTGCTCCACGGACCCGGGCGGCAAGCCGTTACCGCTTACGCCCCGGTCATCTGCTTGATGGCGCCGATTGTATCCGGGCGGTCAACCACGCAGAGATAGGAGCGTGCGCGGGTGAGGCCAACGTAGAGAATCTCGGGGCGCTCAACGGCGGCGTCCATTTCGACCAGGATGACTGCGGGGCGCTCCAGGCCTTTGAAGCGGTGAACCGTATCCCGGACGAGGGCGTCGGGCCGAGCTTCGGCAAGTGGCAAACAGGCGAAATCGCCAATTTTCCCGCCGCGCCCGACTGCCGAGCGGTCGAGCGCCCGCCCGCTCAGGATGGCGATGTCGTCGGGCTTGAGGTGCTCTTCGCGGATGAGGCGATGAAGGAGGCGCCGAATTTCACGTTCGAAGGACCTGCTCTCGGGCACTTCGAAGAACTCGACCGGGTTGCCTGCCGGGCCCTGGCAAAAGAATTCTCCGCCGTCATAGAGGGTGGCCGCTGCATCGTGAATTGCGCGCGTGTTCCGCACGTTCTGGCTGAGCGGGATGGAAACGAGGTTGAGCGGGATGCCGGATGCCCTGCCGAAAATGCGCTGGTTGTCGTCGTGGAAGACGTAGAGGATGGATTCCCCGGGGTCCTTCGTTGCCTCTTCGATATGGAACCACCAGTCGTCCAGGAAGTCCTGGCCTTCGTCGACGACGATGGCGTCGAAGCGGCGCGGCAGGGCTTCGAGGGCTTTGAGGAAGGCGTCCGGAAGGTCGTGGTCCCAGAAGGACGGAGGCACGGGGGAGGGCATCGGCGGGAGCACGCCGGCCTGGCGGGCCCATTCGGTGCAGAGACCGTGGAAGGTACGGGCAGTGAGGTTATCCAGGCCGGCGCATTGCGTGTCGACAGTACGGGCGAGGGCGTTGTTGAAGCACAGGAACAGGACATCCGCCCCCTGTGTTGCGAGTTGCCGGGCTTTTTCAACCGCGAGGACGGTCTTGCCCGTGCCGGCGCCTCCGGTGACCGCGACGCGGCGGAGGCGGGATAGGAGGGTGAGCGCCTGTTTCTGGCTCTCGGTCAGCCGCAGAAGCTGCTCTTCGTCGTCGCGAATGCGGACGGACAGGGGGATATCGAGGTTGAGCTCGGGCAAGAGCAGTTCGCGCATCGCCTGGAGATTTTCGACGCCAGGGCCAACCAGCGACTGGCTGTCGTTGGAGAAAGCGAGCATCCGGTCAAGCGAGGAGCCCACGCTTTCGATTTGGTCCTGGAAGAGGCCAAGCTCCAGCGGGGCATCGGGGCCAAGCGCGCGGACCGGGGCGGGGAGGTCGGGAAAGGCGACGCCCGCGGCGAAGGGGCTGCTGCGGAAGCGGACGGAGACTTCGTCGGCAAGCATGGAGCGCAGCGCGCCAAGGCTGCGGCGGGCCTGTTCGAACGGATTCTTGATTTCGTGCTCGACGCCGTAGCGGTCCCGGGAGAACCAGAGGCCGGAGCCGCCGTCGCGCCGTATGCCGCCGCCTTTCACTTCGAGCACGACGATCCCCTTTTCGGGGTGGGCCAGGATCGCGTCGGCCTCGCCCTCATAGACACCGCCCTGGTATCGCTGGCGGAGCCACGAGATATTGGCAAGGACGAGCCACTCGTCATTGAGGCCGGCCTTCAGAGCTTCGAAAATGCGACGTTCACCGGCGCGACGCGGGTCGTCGAGCACTTCGGGTGGGAGGGGGTGAGGAAAGAACCGTGCCAAAGGCCGCTCCTGTGGGATTTCAGTGCCGTAGTTTAGGCCAGTGGAGTGAGACTGGCGGGCGGAACGGCCTGTATATCACCACCAGACGCGGAGCGGGATGGGGATGGCGACGCCGGCGGCCATGGGGACGGGGCCGAGGGAGAAGCCGCGGCGTTCGGTGATGGTGAAGCCTGCGGCTTCGATGGCCTGGACGGTGCGGCGGTTGGGATGGCAGCCGCCGCCGGCGCGCTTCCAGGCGGGGGTGATGAAATCAGCGAGGCGGCCGGTTATGCGGCCGGGCGGGCGGAGGTGTTCGAAGAAGCGGAACTGGCCGCCGGGCTTGAGCACGCGGCGGACTTCTTCGAGCGCGCGATCCGGCTGCTGGACGCTGCAGAAGGTGAGGGTGGTGAAGACGGTGTCGAAGCTTTCGTCCGGGAAGGAGAGAGCTTCGGCGCGGTCGGGGAGGACGGGGAGGTCGCGGCCGTCTTTGTGGCGTTCGGCGCGGCGGCGCATGTAGGGGTCGGGCTCGATGCCAACGTAGTCGATGCCTTCGGGAAGATAGGGCCAGTTGGCGCCAACGCCGACGCCGATCTCGAGCACGCGGCCTGTGACGCCTCCGGTGACATATTTCCGCATGGCGCGCTCGCGGGGGTCTTCGTGGCGGACCATGCGTTCCCAGAGCCAGGCGAAGCCGCGGTGGCCCTGGAAGGGCTCATCGAGGGCTGGATCGGAGCGCCTGAAGCGGTCGCCGTTGCGGGCCATGCGAGCCTCCACGGGCAAGTGGCTGCCACGCCCGCGACGGACGCGGCAGCTCCATCGTTGCTACATGTCGCCGCCGGTCACCGGGAGGACCGTGCCAGTGGTGTAGGTGGACGCGCTCGAGGCGAAGTAGAGCGCGGCGCCGACGATCTCCTCGGGCTGGCCGCCGCGCTGGAGGAAGATGGTCTCTTTGGCGCGCTTTTCGAAGGCTTCGAGGTCCCATGCCTTGGAGATATCGGTGAGGAAGGGACCGGGCATGATGCAGTTGACGCGCACCTTTGGCGCGAAGGCATGGGCGAAGCCGACGGTCATGGCGTTGAGGCCGGCTTTCGCGGCGGCATAGGGAATGATGTTGGAGCGGGGCCGCATGGCGCCGTTGCTGGAGACCATGATGATGGAGCCGCCATCGCCTTCGGCCATGCGGGTGCCGACGATGGAGGTGAGGCGGAAGGGGCCCTTGAGATTGACGTCGAGCACCTTGTCGTAGAGCGCTTCGGTGACGTCGGCGACGTGGTCGTAGATGGGGGACATGCCGGCGTTGTTGACCAGGACATCGACCTTTCCGAAGTGGTCGTAGGCCTTTTCGGCGAGCTGTTCGACCTGTCCCCATTCGCCCACGTGGCATGCGACGGGGAGGGCGCGCTGGCCGGTCTCTTTTTCGACGACGGCGGCGAGTTCTTCGCAAGATTCAAGCTTGCGGCTTGAAATGACGACGTCGGCACCGGCGTGGGCGAAGGCGAGGACCATTTCGCGGCCAAGGCCGCGGCTTCCGCCGGTGACGAGGGCCACCTTGCCGCTGAGATCGAAGAGCTGGCGGATGTCCACCATGTGAGCCTCCTAGTTTGAAAGTGTGTGGTGGCGGTCATCCTACGCGAAGGCGGAGACAGGCGCGCGGCCGTTCGGGGCCGGGGAGGGCGACGTCTGCAGCAAGCCCCGCGGCCAGGGGCGGCCGCGGCTACGACCGGCGAGCGACGGGTGTGATGCTGACGGCGACGGATTTGAAGGCGGGGGTATGGGAGCGGGGGTCGAGCTTGCGGGGGACAACCGTGTTGGCTTCCGGGTAGTACATGGCGGCGTTGCCGGTGCGGATATCGACGATAGCGACGGAGACTTCCATCTCGCCGGCTTCGGAGAAGACGAGCACGCGATCACCCTCGCCGACGTGGAGGCGGCGGGCGTCGATCTTGCTGATCATGACGACGTCGCGGGTGCGGTTGCCGCGGTAGAGGTCTTCGTCTTCGTAGACGACGGTGTTGAACTGGCCTTCGCTGCGGAGGGTGATGAGGCGGAATTTGCCGGGGCCGGGGTCGAAGTCCGGCAGGGAGACAGGATGGAAGCGGGCGCGGCCGGATGGGGTGTTGAAGCGCGGCTCGTGGAAGATGCGGCCTCCGATGTGGAACTCGCGCTTGGAGGCGCCGACCTCGCCAACCGGTTCGTAGCCGGGGACGACGCGGGCCATCTTTTCGCGCAGGGACTGGTGGGAGCGAAGTTCGGGCCAGTCGAAGCGGCCTTCGGGCAGGATGCGCTCGGCGATGGAGGCGATGATCTCGACTTCGGACTTCATCTGGCCGGGCACGGCTGCGTCGCCGCCATCGGAGAGGCGGACGAAGTTGAACATGGATTCCTGCGTGGTGG
>SLAK01000336.1 GCA_007126855.1 Dehalococcoidia bacterium
CACCGTCGAGATCGCCGAACTGAGCGGCTACGAAGAGGATGTCTACCTTCGGCCGCTGGTCTATAAGAGCACCGAGCAGCTTGGTGTCCGCCTGCACAACCTGGAGACGGACATCGTCATCTTCATCGCGCCATTCGGTCCCTACCTGGACTTTGAAAAGGGTGCACGCTGCCACACCAGCAGCTGGCGTCGCGTCGACGATACCGGCATCCCGCCGCGCGCGAAGGTGACCGGCATCTACGTGAACAGCGCGCTGGCGAAGACCGAAGCAAATCTCAACGGCTTCGACGAAGCGATCATGCTGAACAACGACGGCCACGTATCCGAGGGCAGTGGAGAGAACATCTTCATTATCCGCGACAACACGCTGATCACTCCGGGCCGCGCCGACAACATCCTGGAAGGCATTACCGCGGCGACGGCGGTCGAGCTGGCGAAGAAAGAGCTTGGCCTGGAGACCGTCGAGCGACAGATCGACCGGACCGAGCTGTACATCGCCGACGAGGTGTTCATGACGGGCACGGCGGCGCACCTGACGCCTGTCGTCGAGGTGGACCGGCGGCCCGTGGGCGATGGCACACCGGGGCCGATCACGAAGAAGCTGTCCAACATCTTCTTCGACATCATCCGCGGCAAGAACGAGCGATATAACCATTGGTGCACGCCGGCGCGAATTCGAGTCCCGCAGTAGAAGAGACGGTCTTTCGGCCGCCGCGCGCCCTGGGCGTGATCGCCGGCGGAGCGATCGCCGCGTGGTCGGCGGTGTTCGCCGTCTTGTGCGTCTTTATCGCGGTGGGCGCGCCCGCGGAGTTCCGGACCTTCCTGGCCTGGGCCGCGGCGACCACTCTGACGGTGCTCTCCCTCGTGTTCCTCAACTGGACCTACAGCATCGCGACTTTGTCCTACGTCATCGGGCGCGATGCGCTGGAGATCACCTGGGGCTTTCGCCGCGTGATCGTCCCGATCGAGAACATCCAGCGCATGGTCCCCGGCCGGACCGTGGATGAGCCGCGGGTGGAGGGGCTGAACTGGTGGGGCTGCCATGTCGGCGTGGCGGACGTGCGCCGCATCGGCTACACCCTCTTCTATTCGACACACGGCGCGCCGGAAGAGCTGCTCTATGTAGTTACCGACGCCGAGGCCTACGCGCTGACTGTGGAAGACCAGGCGGCCTTTGCCGAGGCTATCCAGGCGCGCGCCGCTTTGGGGCCGCTGGACTTCACCATGCATCGCTCGGTAGCGACGGGAATGGCCGCGCTGCCGTTCTGGCGCGACCGCGTGGCAATCGCCGCGGCCAGCCTCTCAACCATCGCCTGCGCGATCCTGGCGGGATACGTGTTCGGCAACTACCCGGGGCTCCCGGACGTAGTGCAGATCAACTATCCGGACCTGGGCGGCATCGTGCGTATCGGCGACAAGTCGGAACTGCTGCGCATCGCGCAGGTCGGATTCGGGATCCTGGTGGTGAACCTGGTGCTTGGCATCATCATCCACTCGCGGGAGCGCGCGGCCGGGTTGTGGCTGCTTGGCTCAGCGGGGATGCTGCAGGTTGTCTTGCTCGCGGCGGCGATCGTCGCATTCGAGCGGGCCTGAGCTTCTCGAGGCTGAATCATGGTTCGCCGATGCGTTGTGCAATCCACGGGACAATGATGTCGATGAGCCGCTCGCGGGGATCCTGCAGGCGTTGGCCTTCCTCGCCGGCCGGGTTGAGGTAGTGGTCGGCCCACGGGAGGTTGATGAGCTGCTTGTCCTGAGCGCCGCTCTTGTGCAGGAGGTCCTCCTGTTCGGAGGGGAAGATGTCGCAGTCGGCATCGGCGTAGACGAGCAGCGTCGGTGAGTGAACGTGCTGGATGTTCTCGGGGAAGTCGGCCTGGCTGCTGAGCCCGCTCCAGGTTGAGAGCCAGGCGCGCGGCGTGATGGTGCGCGCAAGGCCGCCGGGGCCGTAGTTGCCGATAATGGGGTCGCCCGGGGAGAAGATGCTGCCAAGCGGCCGGCGGCTCGGTTCTATGGTTGGGTCCAGGTAGGCCGGGTTGGCCAGGGTACGGTAGACGACCATGTAGCGCGCGAGGTGGCTCCGGCGCGCGACGAAGGCGCGCATGTCATCCGGGAGGCTGCCGAAGTCCTTGCTGCGGGCCTGGCCGCGGAAGTAGGCGCGCTCGGCCAGGTATTCGCGCGCGATCATGTCGAGTCGGCGGTTGCGCTCGCGCTGGCGGTGGCGGTAGGCGGCGACCCATGCGGTTTCGTAGCTGCTTGGCTCGGGCCACGGGCGGTAGCCGCTCGCCGGGTTGTACATGTCCCAGTCGGGATCGTTGCTGAGGGGGTCATTTTCGTCGGTGACCGCAGGGTCGAGCACGTTGAGCATGAAGCGCCCCTGGCCCGGGTGAGCGGCCACGGCGATGAAGAGGTCACCGGGATACATGGCCTCGCCTGCCAGGTCGACGCGTTCGCCGCCGGGCGTGCGCGTGAGCCGGTCAACTGGTGCACGCTCCGCCTGCGACTGGTAGAAGGCGAGCAGCGAGCCCCCGCCGCTGTTGCCCAGCAGCACGATGTGTTCGAAGCCCTGCTCCTTCAGGAAACGGATACCGGCGGCGACATCGAGCAGGAGCCGCTCGTGGAGCATGTCGGTGTCGTTGTTCAGGTAGCGGCTGTTGTGGCCGAAGACGGCGTAGCCGCGGCCGGTGAGGCCCGGGACGACGTAATGGCGCGTGAAATCGGCGCGCGGATGCATGAGATAGACGGCCGTCCGTGGCTCATGACGTTCCGGCCTGTAGAGGATGCCGAAGCTTCCGGCGGTATCGCTGGCCTCCAGCCAAACTGGTTCGCGCCGGATCGCGGGGTTGAGGGTGGAATACGCGAACGGAAGGCGCCGCTCCCGGCCGCCGGATGCCTGTGTCACCGTCTCCTCCGGCGCACCTGGTGTCGCGCGGAACGATACCACGGCGGGGTGCCGGTGTGGCCAGGATCTTACCTGGCGGCGTCGATAACCCGCTCGGCGACCAGGCTGCGTGCCGCGACGTGGTCCTCTCCGTCGAGCGCGAGGACCTGCGTAATGAACACCACCTGGCCAGTGCGGACGATGTCAGTCCAGACAAGCCGACCGTGGGCGTCGGGCTGCGCTGTGACGTAGGCCGCCCGTTCGTCGCCCAGGTCCAGGGGGTCGGCGGGCGCCTGTTCGGCTTCGGCGCCGAAAAACTCCGGCGGCGGGCTCGCCAGGGCTTCGGCAAAGATGGCGTAGTTCATGCGCGCTGCCTCTTCACCGTCCAGCACGTAGACGGTGACGGTCGCGGCGCGGTTGTCATCCTCCGGGTCGAGGTACAGCGCGCGGCGCATGTCCTGGTCAGGCGGGACAAAGGTGTCGCGCCCCTCGTCCGCTACGACCAGGCCAAGGTCATCCATGTCCGGGATGATGTCGGCGGCATCGGGCGGGTCGTCGTTGCCCCCGCAGGCGGCCAGGACGATGGCGGTCACCATAACCACGGCAAGCGATCGGGGGAGGCGGGAGCGTATCAAGCGTTGGCGGCTGTACATGCGAGACCGATTGTACGCATCGCGGCAGTGCGCGCATGTCCCCGGTGACTGTGACTTTTCCGCGCGCTCAGGGCAGGTTGATGTCCGTCAGTGCGCTCTCGAGGCAGGGTATCAGCAAGTCGTCGAAGCGGGTGCCGCACATGCCTCGGACGACCTCGAGCGCGTCTTCTGGCGCCATGGCAGGGCGGTAGGGGCGGGTGGAGACGAGCGCGACGAAGGTTTCGGCCATGCCGATGATTTGTGCTTCGAGTGGGACTTCGTCGCCTTCCAGCATGCCGGGATAGCCTTTGCCGTCGACACGCTCGTGGTGGCAGCCAACCCACCAGGCCGCGGCGCCGAACCCCGGGATCTCGCTCAAGATATCCCGCGCGTGGACGGGGTGCAGTTCCATCGAGGTCATCTCGTCCACGGTGAGAATGTCCGGTTTGGTCAGGTATTGCACCGGCACGCCAAAGGTGCCGATGTCCTGCAGCAGCGCCGCTGCGTGGACCATCTGAGCCGTTTCGTCGTCGAGCCCGCAGGCGATTGCCAGCGAACTGGCCAGGTCGGCCACCCGCCGGCTACGTCCCGGCTCACGGCAGCCACGCATGTCCACCACGTCGCTGATCACCCCGAGAAAATCCATCAGCTCCCCGTTGCTCAACGGCGCGGTGGTATCGACAACCATGAGGTAATCGGCCAGGTCGTTGTCGTAGAGGCCGAGCCAGAACTCGTCCCGGTTCGCCACGCGAGCGAGGGTTTCGGCAATGCGGGGTTCGACTTCGCCCCCGGCCATGGTCTCGATGAGATCCTTGCCGTGGCGGCGTACGAGCAGCGGCGACCCCTCGTGCTCGATCATCGACTCCATCCGGTCGGCCGCGGCGACGATACCGGTGACGAGGGCATTGGCCTTCGAACGCGTTTCGCTGAGCTGGAACCCGGTCCAGGTATCGTGATGGCCTTCGATGGCAGCCGCAACGGCGTCGGAGAGGCCCAGCTTGCGGGCTATGCGTGCGCCGGCCTGGCAGTGCTCGCCGAG
>SLAK01000257.1 GCA_007126855.1 Dehalococcoidia bacterium
AACGGCAAGGAAAAGGCCACCGTCCGCATGATGCTCGACCACTCCGTCGGAGTGCCCACCTGGCGCGAACCCCTCAAGGAACTCGCCTGCACCGACTGGGACTACATGACCGGGCGCCTCGCCGCCGAAGCCCCCTTCTGGGAGCCCGGCAGCCGCAACGGCTACCACATGATCAGCTTCGGCTGGACCGTCGGCGAACTCGTCCGGCGCGCCTCCGGCCAGTCCCTGGGCACATTCTTCCGCAAGGAGATCGCCGAACCCCTGGGGGCCGATTTCTGGATTGGAGCACCATCCGGCATCGAAGAGCGCGTGGCGCCCGTCATCCAGTTCATCCCCCCACCGGATCAGGAACCAACCGAGTTCACACGGGCAATTCTCGAAGACCGCCAGTCCATCCAGTCGCTCGCCCTGTTCAACAATGGCGGGTTTAACCCCAATAGCGCCGACTGCCACGCTGCCGAGATCGGCGGGGGCGGCGGCATCGGCAACGGACGCTCGCTCGCTACCATCTATGCGCCGTTCGCATCGGGCGGCTCGCTCGACGGACGGCGCTTCGTCGACGAGCGCACCCTGGCGCGCATGGCCCGCGTCTCAACCGCGACCAATGTCGACGCCACCCTCCTGCTCCCCACCCGCTGGGGCCTCGGATTCATGCGCTCCATGGACAATCGCCGCCGGCCCTTCGGGTCGAAGGACAGCGCCATCATCGGCGCCAACGCCTTCGGGCACGTGGGCGCCGGCGGCAGCATCGGCTTCGCCGACCCCTCTGAATGGCTCAGCTTCGGCTATGCCATGAACCGCATGGGTCAGGGAATCCTGCTCAACGAGCGCGGCCAATCACTCGTCGACGCCACCTACCGCGCCCTGGGCTTCAAGGACAACGACAGCGGCGACTGGGGGCGGTGAGGGGAGCAGAGCAAATCACCCAAGAACGAGAAAGCGAACATGTCCCCGGACGACCAGCTACACCAGATACCGCCAGACCTCCCGGTGCCTGTGGACGACGGTGCCTGCAACCACTTGCCCGGGCATCCGGTACCGGCCATGTCCCTGCAGGCGACCACCGGTGGCCGCATCAACCTCTCGCAAGTCACCGGTCGCGTCATTGTCTACTGCTACCCACGCACCGGTACTCCCGGCCAGCCTCCATCTCCCGAGTGGGACGCCATACCCGGAGCTCGCGGCTGCACACCCGAAGCCTGCGCCTTCCGCGACCACCACGAGGAGCTGCAGCGGCGCGGCGTGACAGTGTTCGGCCTCAGCACACAATCCGCCGATGCCCAACGCGAATTTGCACGGCGGGAACACTTGCCGTTTCCGCTGCTCTCGGACGCAGACCTCGAGTTCGTCCGGGCTTTGCGGCTCACTACCTTTGAATTCGGCGGAATGACGCTGGTCAAGCGCCTTACATTGGTCATCGATGGCGGCCGAATCACCCACGTCTTCTATCCCGTATTCCCGCCACAGGACCATCCGGAAGAAGTGCTCGCCTGGCTCGACGCGCAATCTGAATGAAGGCACCCCTCAGCCGCCATGCCAGCGGCGCCCGCATCGCGTATCCTTCCGCACCACCACACCCACGGAGGCCACCAATGACCGCAGTCGACTACATGAAGGACAGCCTCGATTTCCTGCACCGCGGCTTTCGCCAGGCAGCGGAAGGCTTGAGTGACGAGCAGCTCCACTTCGTCCCCGAAGGCCAGAGCCATTCCATCGCCTGGGTCATGTGGCACGCCGCCCGCATCGAAGACCTCTTCATCAACCAGGTCTTCCAGCGCAAACCAGCCGAGTTCGACTCCGGCGGCTGGGCCGAAAAGACCGGCCTGCCCGAAAAAGGCTTCGGCACCGGGCAATCTCCCGAAGACGCCGCCGCGGTCCGCATCAAAGACCTCCAGGCCTTCGACGACTACCGCGAACGCGTCATCGCCCAATCCGAGGAGTTTTTCAACAACCTGAATGACGGCGAACTGACGCGCGAAGTGAAACTCGGCGAGCGCACCGAGCAGCTCGGCGAATCCATCAACCTGCACCTGGTGACCCACCTGAACGGCCACCGCGGCGAGATCAACCTGCTTCGCGGGATGATGGGCTTCGACCCGGTCATGCCCAACCGCGGCGGCTGATGCGCGGTCCGCTGCGCCCCTTTATGTTTCCAGCTAAGCTAAGCCCAAAGCGGGAGGGTTTGCTGCTGCTTGCTGGTGCTTGAGTACCTGTGGAAGGCTGCGGTCACCTGGATCATCGGCTTCGCGCCCCAGTTCGAAGTCTACCTCGCCGTGCCCGCTGCCCTGGCCCTCGGTCTCGACTATCCCTCCGCCGTCTTCTGGGCCATCTTCGGCAATTTCACCGCCGTCCCCGTTACCCTGCTCTTCTTCGAACAGATCCGGAACATCTCCTGGCTGAGCCGCTTCATCGAACGCCGCTATTCGGAGAAGCAGCAACAGCGCCTCAACCGCTGGGGCGCCTGGTTCATCGTGGCGGGCACGCCGCTGGTCGGCATCTGGGTTGTCGCAGTCATGGCCCGCATCGCCGGCGTCCACAACACCCCCTTGCTGGTCTCATCCTTCTTCAGCGTCGTGCTCTATGGCGTGCTCGTGGCCGTCTTCATCCACGTCGGCCTCAGCCTTTTCTGGAACTGAGCCCTACTCATCCAGCGTATTCTCGCGCGCCCACCGGAGGCTGCTATCAATGATGTGCGAGCGTTATTGGAGGAGTTTGGCTACGAACAAACCCGTCAGCGAGGCAGCCACATCGTGTTCAAGAAACGCGGAGAACCACGCATCATTGTCCCGCTTGTCAAGGGTCGCGCCGTAAGACGACCGTATTTGGAAGAGATCATCAGCCGTCTCGGCCTGGAGGATTGACTTGAGCACTGCCACGCAGACCAACCGCAAACCGCTCGAGTACTACCTCAACCTCAGCTATCCCTTCCACGCCATCGCCGACGAAGAAGGCGGCTGGGCCATCGTGTTCCCGGACCTCCCCGGCTGCCTCACCCAGGCGGACACAATGGAAGAGCTCGCCTATATGGCCGAAGATGCCCGGCGGCTCTGGATAGAAGCAACGTACGAAGGCGGCGATCCCATCCCGCTGCCCTCCTACCCGCCCGACTACAGCGGCAAGTTCAACGTGCGCCTGCCGAAGTCGCTCCACCAGGATCTCGCCGAGGCCGCCGAGCGCGAAGGCGTCAGTTTGAACCAGTACGTCACCGCCGTCCTCGCCGGGGCCGTCGGCTTTGGGTTGAGTAAGGATCACCGCAAGGAGCGGTAGGGCCGGCCAATCGAGCCCGTGCGGGCCGTCACTCCTCCCAGCGCTTCTTCAGCCAGGCAATCTGCGCGCTCTCCTCCAGCGCCATGATCCAGTGCAGCGCTTCCCAGAGGTTTTGCCCGCGGGCATAGGCGCCATGCCCGCGCAGGATCACCGCCAGCCGGCTCTGCAGCGCCCCCGCCACTCGCTCGATTCTCCGCGCATCGTTCTCGATCACCGGCACGTCGGTCAGGTGATGCTGGCCTTCTAAGTCCGGCGGCGTGAACACGTCCCCCTCGAACGTGATGGCTACCGCATGACGCGGATGCGCATGCGCCACCGCCTGCGCGCCGGACAGCGCATAGACCGTGGTGTGAAGCACGGTGTCGCTCGAAGGGGGCGGCCCCGAATGGTCGCCGCCCGCGAAGACGTAACTGATGTCCCGCGCCTGCAGATGTCCCAGCCGCGTCCCGGTGCCGGTAATCCACATGCCGTGGCCGTCGCGGATGCTCAGGTTGCCGCCGTGGCTGGTGACCAGCCCGTGCCGGTAAAGGTCCGCGCCAACCTGCTGCAACTCCCGCAGCTGTGCAGCCGGGATCTCGTTCACCCTGTCCAGACGCCCCCGCCATCGACTTCGATCCGCTGGCCGGTGACGTAGCGCGCCGCGTCGGAGACGACGAAGCGCACGACATCGGCGATTTCCTCCGGCGTGCACACATGGCCATAAGGCATGGCCTTGTCCAGCTCGTGGATGTCCTGCACGCCCTGCGTGGCCCGGGCGAGCCGGCGGCCCATCTCCGTCTCCACCAGGCCGGGCGCCACGATATTCACGTGGATGCCGTGGGGACGCTCTTCCTTATAAAGTGTGCGGGCCAGGGCTTCCAGCGCCGCCTTGCCCATGTTGTAGGGCGCGCCGTTGGCGCCCATGCGCGTGGTCGCCACGCTCGAGATCATCACGATGTCGCCGCGCTCCTGCTCCCGCATCGTCGGGAGCACCAGCTTCGAGAGGTAGTGCGCGCCAAAGGCATGGGTGCGCACCACGCGTTCCATCTCGGCCGGGTCGGTGTCGAACACGCTGTTGCCGCGGCTGGCGATGCCCGCGTTGTTCACCAGGATGCCCACGTGCCCGAAATCAGCGACCACGCTGTTCACCATCTGCTCGCACGCGTCCCAGTTATCGACCGAGGCTGAATAGGCCTTCGCCTTCCGGCCCAGCTTTTCAATCTCCTGCACGGTCTCCTTCGCCGCCTCGTCGTCGCGGCGGTAGTTCACGGCGACATCCGCGCCGTCCTGGGCCAGCCC
>SLAK01000233.1 GCA_007126855.1 Dehalococcoidia bacterium
AGCTTCTTGCTGAAGCCCTGGTCGAAACCCTCCAGGTTGCGCTCGCCAGAGAGCTCCTCGCTCAAGAAATCCCGCAGCTCCTGGCGGAAATTGTTCTGTTCCGGGGTGAAGGTGAATCGCATAGGCTGGCCTCCTGCAGACGCATCGATATGTGGGTGGCAGTGTACTCCGTGTCTCGCTACGATGCTGTGGCCCTGCCGCGGCGTTTTCACGTCCGATCGGCCACTCGCCTCCACCATCGATGTCCCGGAGATCGCCCATGACCGAAGTCGCTCACGCCGCCTCAGACACCGCCGACCCGCGCCCCCGCTACAACCCCGCGACACTCCGCGACTTCACCGCGGCCGTCTTTGCCCACTACGGCGTCGCCGAAGACGACGCCCGCCGCGGCGCAGCCGTCCTCATCGAAGCCGACCTCTCCGGCATCGAATCCCACGGCATCGCCCACCTCCCCTGGCACCCCGGCTATGCCCCCGGCCTCAAGCGCGGCATCGTCAACCCGCGGCCGGAGATCAAAGTCCTTCGCGATAGCCCGGTCGCCGCAAGCTGGGATGGCGACGGCGGCGTAGGCGTCATTGTCGGCCCGAAAGCCATGGACGCCTGCATCGAAAAAGCCCGCACCACCGGCATGGCCATGGTCACCGTCGCGAACGGCCGCCACTTCGGCGCCGCCGGCTACTACGCCCTCGAAGCCACGAAGCACGACATGGTCGGCATGGCCATGTGCAACGTCCCGCCTATCGCCGTTGCGGGCGGCAGCCTCGAACGCGTCTACGGCACCAACCCCATCGCCTTTGGCGCGCCGGTCCAGGACGACCATCCCTTCCTCCTCGATATGGCCACCACCGCCGTCGCCGGGGGCAAGCTCGAAATCGCCATGCGCCAGGGCAAGCCCATCCCGGCCGGCTGGGCCGTCGACGCTAATGGAGAGGACACCGACGACCCCGCGATTCTCCGCAAAGGCGGCGCGCTCCTTCCCCTCGGCTCGCGCATGGAAACCAGCTCCTACAAAGGCTCCGGCCTCGGCCTCATGGTCGATGTGCTCACCGGGGTCCTCAGCGGCGCCGGTTCCGGCCTCTTCCTCGACCGCGCCACGCTTACGCAGGGCTACTGGTTCGCCGCGCTCCGTATCGACGCCTTCCGGGACGTCGGCGACTTCAAGGCCGAGATGAAGCGCATGGTCGACCACATCCGCGCCACAAAGCCCGAACCCGGCCGCGAAGCCGTCCTCACCCCCGGCGACCCGGAGTACACCCAGCGCGCCATCCGCGAAGAGCACGGCATCCCCCTGGACCGGGAAACCATCGACCAGCTCACCGAACTCGGCGAAGAAGTCGGCTCAGCCTTCCCCGATCCCGCACAGACACCCTGAGGGCCAGTAATGACAGAGGCCGGCCCATTGGACCGGCCTCTGTGCGAATCCGCGTAGCGCGAATCACTGGTGGATTGCGAACTGCTGGTCCACGCATTCGTTGGGGCCGTCTCCAGCTCCAAATGAAGACTCGGCAGTACAGCCTCCCGCGAACGTTCCGATTTGTTCGTTCACCATCCCCGGAACCTTCTCCCCGTGTGTCCGGATGACCAGGTGCACCTCTGCACCGGCCGGGTCTTCAAGACCCTCTCCGCACAGGTCGAAGCCGTCCCACGGCGGTTGGCACCCGCGCACGTCGCCCGCCCGCAACGAACCAGCGAAATTCCCCTTCCCGTTAGGGGACACCACGTGGCCAGCCGCGTACAGGATGGATGGTCCTGTGGCGGCATTGAACAGGTCATCTTCTACACAGTGGTCCACCTCCTCGAGCGCGCACTCCTCCGGGTTGTTGAAAATCACCCACCACACCGTATAGGTGCCTTCGGGATCCAGGCCCGTCGTTTTGATCGTCATGCGAATCCCGTCTTGGGTGCGAAGGAGCGTCGATGTGCCGGTTTCAATGTCCGCGTCATCGAACCACACCACCGGCGCCTCTGTCTGTGTCGCGGAACGCGCAAGCACTGCAGAAGCCCCGAACAATACGAAAACTGCAATCGCCAGGACCCCCCAGGCGAGCCCCTGTCTCAATGTTGTCTCCATCCTTTTGCTCCTTGTTCGACTGCGTTGCCCTCTTCCCCGTCAGGGGGAGACGAGCGTCGTTGCGTAGCTGGTCAGCTCTGGCGGGCCCGCGTCCTCGGGAGCACGGGCCACTGTGGTTCACTTAGCGCTCGGCAGGCCATCACACGGCGACAGCCGCCGGGCTGAAGGTTTTGTGGTTCACGCGGCAGAAGGTCGTACTTCGCCTTGTTCCCCCTCACGGTTGTCATGACTTCGGCGGTCGGCCGCCCCGCCTCGCCACGACCACACCTTGCCCCTTGAGAAGCCAGTTACCAAGAGCCAGACTCGCCATGATCGGTCCATTTGTCCCAGCGAGGACAGCTCACCGAACGTGACCGAGAAACCTGCACTCCGCTCCCGGATCGCTGATACAGAAGCCGGACGGCGTCTTGACAACTCTGCGCAGTGGAAATGAGCGCAAAGTTGCTTTGCGTTGTCACATTCCAGCATGAGATACTGTCCGCATGACTAACGAAGGCATGTCCGGCCAGTTCCCCGGAGCGCACGACAGCGATTCCTCCGCCAACAGCTTTGTTGAAGAAGTCCAGAAAGAAGTCTTCGCCCTGAGCCGCAGGCTGGGCACTTCCACCGTCACCCTCGACATGGTCTTCCTCGCCTATCTCCTGCGGACCTCGCGCTTTGGGTTCTTCACTTTTGGTCCCATCACCATCGACGTTCGCCTCATCGAAGACATCGTCGAGCGCACAACCCCCCGCGTTGCCCCCGACCAGCGCTGGGTGATGGCAGACGACACCGCCCGCCTTGCTGCCACCCTCACCCAGGAGGCCCGGCGCAGCGGGAGAAAACGCATCGACGAACTCACCTACCTCCTCGCCTTCATGCGCATGAACGAAGGGCTCCCCGCACGTGTTTTCAGCGAACTCGGCGTTACCCCGGAGGACGTCGAGCGGTTCGCCCGTAGTCAGCCTTCCGCCGCTACGGGCCCTGCTTCGTTCGCCGATGAAAGGCTCTATTCACCGGAAGAGGCCGCCGAGGTACTGGGAGTCCACGTTCAGACGGTGCGCTCCTGGATTCGTTCGGGCCGGCTGCCCGCCTCGCGCCTGGCTGGTCAGCGGGCTCTCCGCATTCGCGCTTCCGATCTCGAATCCCTGCTAGAGCCCGTTGACCCGTCGACACTGGATTAGTGGCATTGCCATAAAACCTCGCGTAAACTGATTCATCTATCACTCACCGAGGTTAGGGCCGATGCCTCGCTACAGCATTGTCCGCAATGTCCCGGGCCTCACACAGGAGGAGCTCGACGCCGCATCGATGCGTGCCATCTGGTGCCTGTCAGACTTTCCAGAAATGCGGTGGGTCCGCTCCTACTGGGACCAGGAGTCTGAGCAGCTCCTCTGCGTATACGACTCTCCGAATGTCCAGATGATCCAGGACCATTCAAGTAGTGCCCGGATTCCTTGCGACGACGTGCACGAAGTCTGGGAGTTTGGCCCGGATACCTACCTCACCCCCGCAGAGGTGGGTGCAGTCCCTCGCTGACTTCGCGAGGGGATCCAGCGTCCATTCCATGCGTGAACCAGCATCGCGCGGCGCTCAGTACCGCCGGAACATGCTCGGCCGCCAGTCCGCCTCGTAGTACGGTGCGACATAATCTCCCGGCGGCGCGATCTCGTCGATGCGCTTCAACTCCTCCTCGGTGAAGCTGACTTCCCCCGCACCGAGATTGTCTTCCAGCTGCTCCATCGTCCGCGGTCCGATGATCGGGCTGGTCACGCCCGGCCGCTGCTCCACCCAGGCCAGTGCAAGCTGTGACAGCGGGACCCCCTTCGCTTTGGCCATCGCTTCCAGCGGTTCGATCACATCCCACACCCGGTCGTTCAGCCGCCGCTCGTAGGCCGGGTTCTCCGTCACCTTGTAGCGCGCGTCCTCGGGCATCGGCGTCCCGCGCTGGTACTTGCCGGTCAGCAACCCGCCGGCAAGCGGGCTCCAGGGAATAATGGCCACTCCATAAGTCTGCGCCGCCGGGATCAGCTCCCGCTCCACGCGCCGGTCCAGCAGGTGGTATGGCGGCTGTTCGCACACCATCCGGTTCGTCCCCAGTTCCTTTGCGACGTAGATCGACTCCACAAGCTGCCATCCCGCAAAGGTGCTCGTGCCGATGTAGCGCACCTTCCCCGCACGGATAAGGTCGTCCAGCGCGCGCAGCGTCTCGTCGATCGGCGTATCCGCCCGCGGCCGGTGCAACTGGTACAGGTCGATGTGGTCCACCTGCAACCGCCGGAGGCTTTCTTCGCACTGCTCCACGATGTGCCGCCGAGACGTCCCCATCTCCATCGGCCCATCACCCATGCGCCCGTGCACCTTCGTGGCGAGAAACACCTGGTTCCGCTTCCCGTTGCGCCGCAGCGCTTCGCCCACAACTTCCTCGCTGCGCCCCTTGTTGTAGACGTTCGCCGTATCGATGAAGTTCACCCCCGCATCCAGCGA
>SLAK01000076.1 GCA_007126855.1 Dehalococcoidia bacterium
CTCCGGGGACAGCCCCGGCAGGGCGCGCGGAATCCTCATAGCCGGGTACTTGATGTTCATCCTGGGACCGTCAAGCAGCGCTGTCACGCCGCGGCGGGATGGAGACGCGGTGTGGTGCCGGGGGTGGGATTCGAACCCACATGCCTTGCGGCCGCGGAGTTTAAGTCCCCCATTCCGGATATCGCTGACTTTCACAAAAGGCTCGGAAGTGACGGGAAATGAGGCTGGAGTAGACGTAACGAAAGTCGGTTCGGTCGCTACGGGCCGCTCAGGTCCCTCTTGTAACGTCCAGGTTTTGGGGTAAGTTTTGGGGTACGAATCCAGCCGCATGGACCATTGAGCGCCCCGACCTGCGCCGGCGTGAATCCCGTTGCCGATGGAGGACAAGGGCGGTGATGTCGCGCCATCTCACAGCCCATATACAAGAAAAGCCCCTTTCCCTAACGGGTCGGGGGTCATTTCTCGGAGAGTTACTGGTCATGGTGAGCCGCGACAACGCCGACCTGACCGTGACGTACGCGATGGAGGAAGGGTTCGGCCTCAAGACGGACCACTTCCACGCCTGCACCGATGGGCCGGACGAGTCCTCCAATCCTGAGTGCATCCCGCAAAACAACGAGGGCAACCCGATACCCGGGCACTTCGCCCACTCCGAGGACATCGAGTGGGGCACCGCGGACTCGCTAAGCCACACATTCACCTTCGACGGCACGTTCGCAGGCGAGGACGTCTACATCGCGGCGCACGCCGAAGTGTGGGTCCTCGCCGACGAATAGCAGCACCGCCCGTCCCCGGCGTCTCGCGCGCCGAGGGGTGATGCGAAAGAGGGTCGGGGACTTCCCACCCCGGGCCTCTGCGCATCTGAGGCGAGGCCCGGGCCATCATCGTGGCCGGGAGACGCGTTCAGCCGATCCGCGGAATCAATTGGCGCTCCCTCCGGCTTGCCCCGGACCACAATCCCCGTGCAAGGCCAGACAGCGGCGCCCCGTGCCTCCTCGACGTTCCCCTTCAGTCCGCGTCTGCGGGGGCTCGCCGCGCCTTCCCGCCGTGGACAGGCTGCCCTCCGCGACCGCAGACGGCTCCCCGCCGCCACCAGCCACCCCGCTCCCGTCAGCGGTCACTCCGTCGCAGGGAACTATTCTCTGCGGCGCGGTATGTGCACTCTCCATGGGCGTACTCATTTCGCTCGTTCTCTTCTTCGCGAGCGAGACCCCCTCCCTTATTAGAGCTCCATTAGAGCTCCCGCTATGCTCTCGAGCGAGTTATCGCACATCGAAGGATGCGTCAGTCGCTAGCACAAGGACGTCCTCGCCTATGGCGTTACGTCCCGATCACTTGCACATCATTTGTTGCGTTGCCTACCTCCTCACCTGAATCTGGATGTTTCCACGTGCCAGGGGCTGCTTCGGAACGTGGTCCTCATCCCAGTCCGAGGAGGCGAGCAACCGGACGTCCTCCGAGTCGTCCCAGAGGGCGAAGGCGACGTCAGCGGTGTTCCGAATATCCGTGATCCGGATCTGCAGCCGCAGGCCTTCGGCCACGACCACGCCCTGGCCGCCGCCGGTGATGTCCCGGAGGGTGGCCGTTGCCTCGATCTGGGCATGGCCTTCCTGCCGCGTCGCGCCCGGTGTGGTGCCCAGCGTTTCGAAGCCGGTCACATCCACCAGGAAGTCCTGCCCGCCGGTGGTAAAGCGTAGCCATGACTGGCCCTCGAGCGAGCGGTTCCCGGGTCCCCAGCGCGCATTGGCCAGCAGCTGTGTGCTCATGCCTGGCGGATAGAGTCCGGCGCCTCCGGTGAGATCGAGATGACCATCGCCGGCCACGAAATCGCGACTCGGCGCCAGCAGCGTCACGGTGGTCGGGCCGGTCTCAGACCGAACGTTCGTGTACCAGCCCGACAGGACAATCCCAACATCGATATCGCGTTCGTCAGCCCCGGCGGGAAGCTCCAGGCCCTCGGCCACGCACGATGCGACGCCGACTTGCTCGTCCCCCTCGAACACGTAGCCGATGTCGCGCGTCTCGCAGAGCGCCTCGCCGCTATCCGCGTCGAAGAAGGTGACGACAGAGGTAGCGATGTCGCCTTCGTAGGGATCCCAGAGCTCGTGCTCCTCTGCGTTGCCGAAGTCCGTGATGTCGCGGAGCGTTGCACGCAGCTCGAGGTCGACGTAGCCGTCGTTCAGCGATGGCGCTGAGACCACCGTGGGACCGATGTAGGTTGCCTCGGCGTCTTCGGGATGGACCACCAGGTGGACATCGACCTCCGTCTCCCCGGTGTCGTCGTCGGTAACGGTGAAGGTGATGATGTAGTGGCCCGGCGCGGTCATGGCATTGCCGTCGACGGTCCAGGTGCAGGCGATGCGCGGCCCGGGCAGGCCGGCCTCGTCCAGCTCGTCGTCCGTCATCGGGCGGCAGTGCTCCACATCGTCGACGCCGATTTCCCCGTCTGCGCGGCCGTGCGGCGGGACCATGGACAGTCCGTCCGGCAGACCGTCGGCGATGATCGAGCCGTTCTCTGTTTCCTCACCATCCGGCAGCCGGTCGGGGGACAGATTCGCCTCTGGGAAGATGTCGAAGAACTCGTAGCGCGTCTCCGCCCACATCGTGTCGGCAGCGACGTTGTCGAGCGTCACCACCAGCGGCGCCGCGTCCGGCGAATGGGTGGCATCATCGAGCGCGTCGCTGTACTGGACTTCCGAGGCGGACGCGAAGTCCGGGTGCGAGTTGAAGTTCGGGCGTGGGTCGGTGTTCTCCACCCTGATCGTGATGTCGTCATCGCCCTCGCCCGTGTCGTCGTCTTCGACGTGGACCTCGATGACGTAATCGCCCCAGGGCTGCCCGGTCGGGTCGTCGTCCAGGTATTGATGGGTACGCACCACGCTGATGACCGGGAGGTCGTCGACGAGATCGGTGCTAACGCCATCGGGCACCTCATCCTGGTTGTCTTCGGTGGACAGCCAGCGATGCGAATCGACGCTGAAGGTCTCGACCTCACTGCCATCGCCCCAGTCGACTTCCACCTCGAAGGTGTCGAGGATGCCCGGGTCGACGATGTCGATCGTGAGTACAGCGGTTTCGTTCTCGAGGATCGTTTCCTGTTCGAGGCTCAAGCTCACTTCAGGGTCGACGTTGCGGACGCGGACGGTGCGGGTGACCTCGTTCGAGAGGTCGCCGTCCTTGTCCTCGACCTGGATGGTCACCGTCAGGTCGCCGAAAAGGTCTCCCTTGATCGGGTCGTCGTCCAGGTACATGTAGACTACGCGGAACTCGCGAAGCCCGGGCTGCTCGAGATCTGGGCCAGGCCAGACACCGATCTCGCGATCGAATTCGGAGGGGTTCGTGTCGCCCCAGTCGACATGCACTGTGTGGGTATCAATAAGGCCGGGATCGGTGAACTGGCCGTAGACCTCGATACCCGCGCCCTCTTCGATGACGGGCAGGCCCTCCTCGGTGCCGATCGGCTCCCGGCCGGTCACACGGCCTTCGTTGTCCAGCTCAACGCGGTAGAATTCGATGCTTTCATCGAGCAGCACGGGGTCGACATTGTGGACCACCAGCGGCTCGACGTGCACGTCTTCGCCCTGGTCCTTGTCGACGACGCGGATGGTGATGTCGTAGACGCTGGAATCGCCGTTCTCGTAGAAGCCGTCCAGGTACGCATGGTCGAAGGAGAACACGCGGTCCTCGTCGCTTTCCACGGTGATCGAGTCGGTGTTTCCGTCGCCCCAGTCAACAGAGACGCGGTGGGAATCGCGCACACCTATGTCGCTGAAGGCGCCGGAAATGGTCACCTCGTCGCCTTCGTCGACTTCAGTCACCGGCTCGCCCTCATGCGTGATCTCGATGGAGCCGGCATCGATGACCGGCGGGACGTTCTCGACGATGACTGACGTGATTGTGCTGGTTTGCCCGAGGCTTTCGTTCTTGACCACCACGATGATGTCGTTCCTCGAGGAAGGCATGCCTGAGGGGAGGTCATCCTCGATGACCTTCGAAGCGGTGAACGACGCGGCGTTCCCGCCGATGTCCTCCAGCACCGTCTGCTCGTCATCCGGCCAGGTGATGATCACGTTGACCACGTCGCTGGCGATGGCGGAGCCCGGGCTGAAGCTGCCCTCAATGGTGAGCTCCTCGCCCTCCTTCACGGGGTCGGGCGAGACGCTGGTGATCTCGAGATTCGAGGGTGGCTGCTCGTCCGGTTCGGGCACGCCGATGGCGGTGCCCAGGTCGCAGCTGAATTCGTCGCCGGTTTGGCCGGTGAAGACCGCGCCCAGCAGGTCGTCTCGCAACCGGTTGAGGTTCGTCAGCACCCCGTCGTTGAAGTCCCAGTCCAGGGACAGGTAGATATCGAAGCCCATCAGTACGAACCACAGGCGCAGGGCGAATTCGTCCTCGCCGGGCGCATGCTCGCCGCCGCCGACATCGAAATTGAACGCGGCGCATTCCAGGTTGAAGACCACCGGCCGCTCGTTGAACTGGCCGATGGCGTGGTCCAGCGCCCCTAAGATGTCATCGAAATTCAATCCGGTGATATCGCGGAACGCATCTTCCAGCATTCCCTGGAACCACACCCGCACCCGCATCAGGTCGCAGTCACCGGTGCCAGGGATACCAACAACATCGCAAATGTCGGGGATCGTGATGTTAAAGGGGGGGATGATCCAGCAGCCTCCCTGGGTCTCGATGCCCAGGCAGACCGTGACGCGCTTCAAACACCCCGTCGGGCCGGGAATGATGCACTCCCGGACCTCTTCGCCTTCTACGCCATCGAAGCCAATAGAGGCGCCGCCGAGCATGTGGTCGAACACCTCATCGAAGGAGATGCTGAAGCCTGCCCGGTCGACTTTTCGGATGATGCTCCGCACTTCCGAGCTGATTTCCCTGGCGGCGTCGATGGCCGGGCCACGGTAGCCGACATCCTCGAGTTCGTCCGGCATTTCGAGCAGCGCCGTAGTCATCTCGCTGATCGTGAGGTTCGGGTCGGCCATGATAGTCATGAACTTGTGCACCACCACCAGCCCGGCGGCGATGGGCTGCGCGATCGGGCGCCAGGCCGCCACCGCCTCGTGGCCGAAGGAGGTCTGCATCTCTCCCTGGATGCTGAAGGTGGGGTCGTCCAGCTCCAGTCCGCCTTCGCCCTGGATGCGCGCCTGGAAGAGCGCCGCGAGCAGGTTCATGTCCGCCAGGAAGGCGAAGCCACCGGGCTCAATGAAGATCTCGACGTTGCCTTCGGCGACGCCTTCCACCACCACGCCACCGGCCAGCTTCAGGTGTTGCTGGTCGACCGCAAAGAAGAGCTCGAACTCGGTCTCCTCCAGGCCGACAGGGCCAAGATCAATGGCACCAAGGCCGGCCGTCGCCCTCAGCCCGGTGGTCGAGACTTCGATGTCGAGGCCAGCGAAACAGCCGTTGTCGGCATTATCGCCAAGGCCGCAGCTTCCACCCGACGTGACGTCGCGTGGCTCATTATCGGTGCGGCCGAATTCGCACTGGCCGTCGGCGACCTCGGGCACGAAGTCCGTCGGCGCGCCGATGTAGAGGTCCCCCTTGATCCTCAGGCCTGCGAAGAGACAGAGCCGCGCATTGTCTTCCAGTGCGAACGAAAGCTTGACGTCCTTGATGCCGACGTTGAAGTCTTCCCAGCCCGAGGGGATCGCGATATCCGGGAAGTCGTCCAGTCCCATCGCTGCCGGGAGGTCGCTGGCGAAGAGGTTGTAGAGGTGTATGACATCGGCCACATCGACGCCGGCGTCGGATGCGAGGTAGAAGCCCTTGGGCACGATGGCGACGCTCACGGGGGCGCCCGGCCGGATCTGCACTTCGATCTCGAAGGAACCCCGGAAGTCGAGCTGGCCGTCACCCAGGTCCACCGCAATGTCGCCGCCCATGCCCAGGCTGATGTCGATTGAGGCCCCGGTGCCCACGCCGATGCCAACCTGGATCGCGAGACTGCCAATGCTGATCCACTCCTGGCCGAAGGGGCTGTCCCAGGCCCGGTCTTCGCCGTCTCCTGCAACCATGGCGCCTGTAAGCACTATCTCAATGCCCGACAGGCTCAGCCCCAGGTCAACCGCAACGAGGAACGTGGTGCGCTGGAAGTGGTCCTCGTTGCCAAGCGTCGGTTCGAGGACGGTGGGAAGCCAGACGGTAAGCTCCCCCTGGAGGGTTGCGGTCAGGCTCATGTCCGCGCTGGCGTTCAGCGCGACGCTGAGCTCCGCCTGGTCGATCACATCGCTAACGGGAGCAGGCGGCTGGATCCGCGGCAGCAGGATCTCGAGGCCGATGGACAGGCTGCCGTGCCCGAAGAGCCCGCCTATCGTGCCCTTGAAGACCACCGGGTCATCGGTGTTCAAGAACCCACCGGAAAGGCCTTCCAGCGGCTCGACCAGCGGTTCAGGGATATCGATGCCCGCCACCAGGAAGGCGCCGTCCGGGACGTTATTGCGCGACTGGACGCCTTCACATTGCTCTTCGTCGGCCCCGCAGTTGTAGATGTCGAAGAAGAACTCGTAGACCTCCGGGGGCATGTTCTCGCTGTCCCAGGCGATGCCGCTCGTGGACACGCCGATAGCGAAATCCGGCAGCGGGATGGCGCCGAAATCACCCAGGCTGGCGCCGCTGTCCACCATGCTGATGACGTCATTGAGGGTCAGCGAAGTATCGATGCCCAGCCCGACTGTGAGGTCTACGCTGCCGCCACCGCTCTGCACCAGGAGCAGGAAATTCGCGGTGACATCTTTGGCGAAGCCGGAATAGGTGACCGTCGCAGCGGCCGCGACTTCGATGGATGTGCCGCCATTCAGGTCGAGGCCGATGCGGAGGCTCGCGCTTTCCAGCTCGAGGTCATCGAGCTCATCCGGGATGTCCGAGGCGCTCACACCGAACTGGGAGGCCACCCAGCTCGTGACTTCGCCGATGTTCACGTCGCCCAGTTCCAGCAGCAGGTCAACGCTGTCCAGCGAGTTGTCCACCACCGTGAAGGTCAGGCTGCCGAAGGTGGTGATATCCCCCAGGCTGATCTCCGCCTCCGCGGAGAGTTCGAAGGAGGCGCCATTGCCGAATTCCGCCTTCATGGCAAGCGTGGCGCTTTCCAGCGTGATGCCGTCGAGCTCGCCCGGGATCTCGGCGGAGTTGATCCCCAGCTCTTCCGCGATCAGCGTGGTCAGCTCGCCGATATTGAGGTCGCCGATGCCAACCCTGACTTCGATCTCCTCGAGGGAGCCCTCTTCAACCGAGAGGGCGAGCGACGCGGTGGCGATGCCCGGCCCGAAGTCCACCGCTGCATCTGCTTCGAGCTCCATCGACATGCCCTCGCTGAAGTCGAAGCTCATCCTCAGCGTCGCGGTGGTGACGCTGATGTCGCCCAGGACGTCGGGCACATCAACGGCGCCGAGATCCAGTCGGCTGGTGGTCCAGGCAAGCAGCTCGCCGACATTGAGCTCCTCGAGTTCGAAGTCCAGGTCGGCGGTCTGGATCTGGCCGTCCGCGATCCCAATGTCGATCGCAGCCGTGCCCGTCGCGTCGCCGATGCTCAGCCCGCCCGAGAGGCTGAAGTCCGCCGAAGACGGTTGGCCGCTCACGATCGTGGCCGCGAACTGCCCTTCTTCGACCGTGATGTTCGTGCCCAAAAAGTCCTCGATCGGCTCGGCGGTGGTTTCCAGTTCAAACGTGGTCGTCTCCGCGCTGTAGCTCACCGAGAAGGCGACGTCCAGCACGATGCCATCCGGAGGCACCACCTCTTCGACCAGTTGCAGCCCGCCGCTCCCGGACACTTCGAATTCGGTGCCCTCCTCCGACTCGATGTCGAGCGAAAGCTCCCAGTCGCCGACCGCCGAAACATATCCCGGAAAGCCAACGGCATCCTCAAGCGGCAGCTCCGCCGAAAGAGAGACCTGGGTGGGGATGGGGCTTTCGTCGGCGCCCGGCTCCCCATCGAGGTTGAACAGGGAGAGCGGTGCGGCAAACCGGCCCCGGAGGACCACGGTCTGATTCGTGCTCCCGAAGAGCGCCTGCGTGGCCTCGTTGCCAATGACGCCGGCGACGAGGAGCGTCCCAAGAAGCGTCACGCCGGTCTGGACAGTTGCATCCTCATCGGTCGAGATCTCCTCCGGGAAGAAGTCGTTGATGGCTCCCGCGGTCAGCTCCTCCGGGAAAGCGATGTCGTCCGAGGCCACGGCGATGTAGCCGTCCGACACTTGCGGGTCGATGCCGCCCGGAAGCGTCCATGCTGCGTTGAGCGAACTCAGATGGAGGGAATCAACGTTGGCGGCGACAACCCATTCGGGGTCAAGGGATTCCTCGTCCTCCCAGTCGAGCGCAAACAGGACGCTCACGCTGGTGCCGAAGAGCGAAGTCGTGCCGCTCAACGCCAGGAATGAGTCCGTGTAGTCCACAGTGAGAGTGCCAAGTGTGATTGGCTCCAGGTCGTCATCAGGGACGACGAATGCGATCACGACACCATCATCAGCCGTGGCCACGGTCTGAATGATGTCTGCCGCGTTGAGCACCGGGTCGACCAGGTCGATGACGATTTCGTCGCTTTCAGCCTCATACGTCGACGGCACCACCATCACCGTGAGGTCGTTTTCAGCCGCGCCTGTGCGCAAAGTTGATACAGCGATGAGTGCGGATAAAGCGATGATGCCAAGCGCGCAAAGTGTGCCCAGAAATTGCTTTTTCGCAGGCATAGCGAATCCCTCCCGCCGTGCGAGCCACTGCGCGGACGACCGCGCACGTTCTCGTTCCGTTTGAAGTGGGCAGGAGGATACATATCGGCGAAAGGGCAAGCAAAGGTGATGCGCAAGTTAAGTCGGAGTGAAAGCCGGGAATTCTTGGCAGTAGTTGACAATAAACGTTGACTCAATGTAAATCTTGCGATGACCGGCGTGACGCTCGCTCGGCGCATTGCCCCAGCGGTTGAACAACCCCCACCATGGGACCGAAAAGTGCCGCCGCTTGTTGGTCCATTGCTTCCGCGCTGTCCCTATCGATTGATCAGCCTCGGTGGTTGCCCGGTGGTTGTGAATTGGCGTTGCCCGAAACGGCGGCGAAACGGGTGGTGGTTTCGAGGGCAGCGGTAGGTCATCGGGTGTGGTGTCCCCGGGCGCTGGGAGCCATCCCGCCCTTCGGGAACCTCTACGGCCTCCGTGTGCACGAGGACGCGTCGCTGCTTTCGGTTGGGACGATGGCCTTCACCGCCGGCTCCCGCCGCGAGAGCCTGACGATGCGCCACGCGGACTACGCGCGGCTTGTACAGCCTGCCGTAGGCCGCTTCACAGCCCGGGCCAACGATGGTTGACTTCAACGCCCTCGTCACCGACCTCATCCGCGACCCCAGTGTCGCCAACGTTGCCAGGTACTACGCCGGCGTCCTCAGCTTCGTCGGCCCCGAACAGCGGGGCTCAGCCAGCGGCCGCGTCTTCCCCGCAGCCTTCTTCGCCATCACCGACGAGGGCGAACGCCGCTACTTCACGGGTATGTTCCGTTCACCAGACCATCCCGGGCTCCTGGCACTGCACCTCACCGGAGTCGGCAATGCGCTTGCCCAGCGCATCGGTGGCGTCCCCATCAGCGAGGTCTTCGTCTCCGTCAGTGACCGCCTCGTCCCTGGAGGGGAACCGATGGCCTATGCCGACGCCTTCGCCATCCTGCATCTGCGTCCAGATGAGCCTGACCGCCGCAGTGTCGTGCCCTATGAGCTCAGCCTCGACCTGGATACCCCGGAGCCCTACCGCTTCAGGCTGCACCGCGTCGCGCTCTTCGAGGAGCTCGGTGACGCACCCTACGGCAGTGCGTTCTTCACCGGCTTTCGTGCCTCCGGGCCGCTGCCAGAGTCCGCCTTCGTCGACCTGGTGGCGGGCGAGGTAATGAGTCTCGAGGACCAAGCATCTGATACTGAGTCTCAAGGCTAGTACCAGCAGCAGGGAAACTCCCTGCGCACACAACCAGTGGGGGAGGATCTCACTCCGAGGTCCTCCCCCTTTTTTGCCGGGACCTCGAGCACCGGGATGAGGGCCAAAATGTCGGACACCGTATACCTCAAACCGCCAGGAACGTTGAGCCCTGCGCCTCTTTCGTCCGGCATACCGTTGGGCGCGGGCTTCGAGCCGATGGGG
Organism: Dehalococcoidia bacterium; assembly: GCA_007126855.1. Taxonomy (GTDB): domain Bacteria; phylum Chloroflexota; class Dehalococcoidia; order Tepidiformales; family Tepidiformaceae; genus SLAK01. Next base: position 10,116 of record SLAK01000076.1, read on the forward strand.
CGAGTGTCGGCCGGCTGATGGCAGAGGCTGACGCCAGGTGGGCATCGGCTGCCGGGTGCCTGGGCTGCTCGAACCATGATGCAGATCTGGTCGAGACGGGGCGCGCCACGGGGGACATTGGCACTCTCAGAAGGGTCCGCCGCCGTATCAACGAAAGGAGGGGCAGTTCCCTACTTCGCTTGAGAGGGACGCGCTCTCGACCAGGGTCGTGTGAATCGCGTCAGCACCTGTCGCACTGCTTCGTATCGTAGGCGTTGTATGGCGCGGTGGACTTCGCCCGTTTCCACGGTAAGCGCGACAAACATCGGCTCAGCCTGGGCTGGCGGGCATGTAGATCGAGTCTCTTTGACCCTGCTCCAAGGTGCTCAACATCATCGGGGTGGGAGAATCAAGCGCCGCCGTTGTACGAGAAGGAGAGGCCAATGCTCGTAGCCCTCCGCTGAGTAGCCATAGTTATCCTCGCCCTCGTCATCGCCCTCTTCGGCGTCGGCCTTGGATACACCTGGTATCTGTTCATAGCAGCCGGCATTCAGGGAGAAGTCCGCATCGGCATGCCCTTCTTCATTGTCCTCGGCCTGGTGTACATGGCTTTCATGATTCCCATGTCCGCCCTCGGCTGGCTGATTAAGCTGCTCTACCCCGGCAACAACGAGTAGCGCCAATAGTGCGGCGTCCTGCGTGGCAGTTCTTGATACAGATCGGGCCAACGGAACTTCGACAGACGGTCGGGCAACCATCGCTCTGGTCCGAAAAAACGACCTCCCTGGCTGTTTGAGGTGGTTGTGGAAGTTCACCGGGGAGAAGCGCCCCGTTAGGCCGATGCGTGGCATCGCATGGTAACGACTGAAACGGGTGGAGGCCGGCCGCTTTCAACACGGGCTGGGTGTGGCCACGGTCCAGGACGCCAATCGTGCCGGTCTTCACCATCGGCGCGTGGAGAAGGGGCCCGACCCGTCGTCGCCGGTCGCTATCTTCCAGACATCGCTGCTGATGGCGGAGCTGCATCGGATGGAATCCGAGTTCCTCGCGAATGATGAGCAAGGGCGAAGGGAGTACTACTACGCAGTCCGCGCCTGGCAGCCGTCAACAGCGGTCGAAAGGGCCGCCCGCTTTCGCAATCCACCCCGGGGTGGCAACTCCAGCCAGTCAAAGGGCAGGGGCTCGTCCTGAGCGAGGTGAAAACGCCGCGGAGCAGGCGGTCTGTGGCCCTCAGCGCGCTTGCAGTCAGTGAACTATGGAGGTGGAAGGCAGCCCAAAATCAGCTCAGGTTGCGCGCTGGCCCGGCTTGGCGTGAAGGCGAATTCGTGTTCACCCGTCCGGATGGTCGACCGCTGGAAGGCGGGCGCGTGACCGAGCTATTCAAACGCGATCTTGCGGCAGCTGGTCTTCCGATGATCAAGTACCACAGCCTTCGGCACACCGCGGCGACGCTACTGTTGCAGGCCGGTACGCATCCCAAGGTGGTCCAGGAGATGCTGGGGCATGCCACCATCGCGTTGACGATGGATATTTACAGCCACGTCCTGCCACATATGCATCAGGCTGCGGCTGGTACCTTCGACCAACTCCTCCTCAACTCGCCGGAGAATGCTCGTGAGGTTTTGGGGTAAGTTTTGGGGTACGCGGCCCGCGCACCAGGGATTGTTAAACGCCGCGCCGCTACGTTATTGTCGACTCCAGATACGAATTCTTGGTGGTGCCGGGGGTGGGATTCGAACCCACATGCCTTGCGGCCGCGGAGTTTAAGTCCGCTGCGTCTGCCGTTTCGCCACCCCGGCAGGTGCTTCCACTCTCTATCGTCGGGGATTCGTTGCTTTACTGCGACCCGGGGAGAGGCACGCTCGGCAGGTGTCAGTCGATCACCAGCACGATGTAGAGATAAACGGCCGGGACGACAAAAAGCACGGAATCCAGCCGATCCAGAAAGCCGCCGTGGCCCGGGACGAAGCCAGACGAATCCTTCACGCCCATGCGGCGCTTGAGCCAGCTTTCGAGCAGGTCTCCCACGATGGCGGCGATGGGCAGCAGCAAGGCGAGCGGCACCATGGCGGCCAGCGCCCCGGGAAGGCCGAAGAGCGCGTGCAGCGCGAGCACTGCCAGGGCGCCGGTAGCGTACCCGCCCATGGCGCCTTCCCAGGTCTTGCCGGGGCTTATCGTTGGGGCCATCTTGTGCCGGCCAATAAGCTTTCCGACTGTGTAGGCGCCGGTGTCGGCGGCGAAGGTGGCGAAGAGCGCGAGCAGGACCCAGTCGCGGCCGTTGTCTTCGTTGCGGAGCAACACCATGGTCGAAAGCAGTAGCCCGATGTAAAAGATGACGCTGGCATAGATGCGGAACGGCTTCCGGGGCCCCAGGAAGTTTGACCGGCTGAGCCCTGCCGCAAGGAAGGTCACGCCAATCAGCACGCCGACCAGGATGAACAGTGGCGACGCATGGGCGCCCGCGACCATGATGCCCGGCGCGATGAAGCCGGGCCCCAGTCCCCAGACCGCCGAGAGGGGCTGCGATGGAAGGAGAAACCCGTGGGTGAATTCGGCAGCGGCCAGGACGGCGATGATCCCGGCAACGATGGCGAAGGGCCATCCGCCGATGATGATGAGCCCGATGACGATCGGTAACCCGATGGCGGCGCTGGCGAAACGAAGCTGGAGATTGCTCAGCTTCATTCGCCGGCTCGCCACGCAGGGTTGTGCATCACAATGGGTCGGTATCCGATAGTCCGCCGAAGCGCCGCTTGCGCCGGCCATATTCAGCCAGGGCGATATCGATGTCCTCCCGGCCGAAATCCGGCCAGTAGGCATCGGTGAAGTAGAGTTCCGCGTAGGCGCTTTGCCAGAGCAGGAAGTTCGAAATGCGCGTTTCGCCGCCGGTGCGGATGATCAGGTCGGGGTCCGGACTGCCGGCTGTGTAGAGCCGGTGGGCGATGCATTGCTCGTCGACCTCGTCTGCCGGTACGCCTTCTTCGATGAGACGGCGGACTGCCATGACCAGCTCATCGCGGCCGCCGTAGCTGAAGGCGATGTTGAGCGTCAGCCCGTCGTTGTTTGAGGTAAGCTCGATGGCCTCGAGGACACGGCGTTGCAGGTGTTTGGGCAGGTGTTCCAGGTGCCCGAGCAGGCGGAGATGCACGTTGTTGCGGTGGAGGTTGTTGACTTCGCGGCGCAGGAAGTAGCCGAGCAGCCGCATGATGGCCCGGATTTCGTTTTCGGGCCTTGTCCAGTTTTCCGTGCTGAAGCCGTAGAGGGTGACATAGCGGACGCCGTGGTCGGCAAATCGTTCGATAACGCGGCGGATGTTCTCGGTGCCCGCGCGATGGCCGGCGCGCCGGGGCAGGCCCCGCTGGGTTGCCCAGCGGCCATTGCCATCCATGATCACGGCGACGTGGCGGGGTACGCGGCCACTGGAAATGGGCGATATAACGTCGCCCAGGTGCTCCGCGGCAAGGTCCGTCGCTTCGGGTGTTGCCTCAGACTTCAAGGAGGTCTGCCTCTTTTCGCTTGAGGTGCTCATCCACCCGTGCGATGTGTTCGTCGGTCAGCTTCTGCAGTTCGTCTTCGTGGCGCTTGGTTTCGTCCTTCGACCGCCCGTCTTCCTTCTCGGACTTCCGGAGCGCGTCCATGGTGTGGCGGCGGACGTTGCGGATGGCGACGCGGGCGTCTTCGGCTTTCGCATGCACCTGCTTCACCATCTCCTTGCGCCGCTGTTCGGTGAGCGCGGGGATGGGCAGGCGGATGGTCTGGCCCTCGGTTGCCGGGTTCAGGCCAAGGTCGGACTGGCGGATGGCCTTTTCGATCGATGACACGGCGCTCCGGTCCCATACCTGGATGGTGAGCAGGCGTGGCTCAGGCGCGTTGATGGAGCCGAGCTGGTTCAACGGCGTGGCCGTCCCGTAGTAGTCCACCGACAGGTGTTCGATGAGCGCGGGGTGCGCCCGGCCCGTGCGAACACCGGCGAGTTCACGCTCCAGCGCCTGGATGGCCCCGTCCATGCGATCGGATGCTTCCAACAGTAGCTCTTCTGGGTCCGCCATTACTGCTCTTGCCTCTCAGGGATGTGTGGAACGGACAGGCTGCTCTTCAACCTCTCCGTCGGACGACACAATAGTACCGGCATGGTCGCCGCGAAGCGCTTCGTAGATGCCGTCGGGGCGCCGGACGTCGAAGACGACGATGGGCAGGTCGTTCTCCATGCAAAGGGTCAGCGCGGTGCTGTCCATCACCTGCAGGCGGCGCTGGATGGCATCGATGTAGGTTAGCCGGTCGAAGCGGCGGGCGCCGGGGCTGGTCCGCGGGTCAGCATCGTAAACACCGTCGACCCCGTTCTTGGCCATCAGCAGCGCTTCACAGTCGACTTCGATGGCGCGCAGGGCCGCGGCGGTATCGGTGGTCATGTAGGGGTTGCCGGTGCCTGCGGCAAAGATCACGACACGCCCTTTTTCCAGGTGCCGCATGGCGCGCCGGCGGATGTAGGGCTCGGCGAGCTCGGCCATGCTCAGGGCGGTCTGCATGCGAACGACGGCCCCCTGCTTTTCCAGCGCGTCCTGCAGCGCGAGCCCGTTCATGATGGTGGCGAGCATGCCGGCATAGTCGGCGGTGGCCCGGTCCATGCCGGTTTCGGCGGCGGTGGAACCACGCCAGAAGTTGCCACCACCGACGACGATGGCGACTTCGATGCCTTCCTGCATTGCGCGCACGATCTGCGCTGCGAGGGCCTGGATCGTGCCCGGGTCGATACCGAACGCGCGCTCGCCCATCAAGGCTTCGCCGCTGAGTTTCACGAGTGCGCGCCGGTAGCGGCCAGGCATGCGTGTGCTCCTCCGGGTCTGCTCGATCCTATTCGCCCAGCCCGAAGCGGACGAAGCGCCGAATGCGAATATTCTCCCCTGTCTTCGCCACCGCGTCCTTCACCAGGTCTTCGATGGTCTTGGATGCGTCCTTGATGAACGGCTGCTTGAGCAGCACCACTTCCTCGTCGGTGCCTTCCATCTCGGCCGTGCGGTCCTCGGCCGCCACAACCTGCGGGCTCATCGCGGCGACCTGCATGGCGACATCCCGGGCGAGGGCCCGGAACTCGTCGGTCTTCGCCACGAAGTCTGTTTCGCAGTTGACCTCGACGAGCACGCCGATGCGTCCGCCGGCGTGGATGTAGCTTTCGACCACGCCCTGGTTCGTCTCGCGCTCGGCCCGCTTGGCTGCCAGGGCAAGCCCTTTTTCGCGAAGGAGGCTGGTCGCTTTGGCCATATCGCCGCCGCTTTCCTCCAGGGCACGCTTGGCGTCCATCACGCCGGCGCCTGTGGCATCGCGAAGTTCTTTCACCATCCCGGTGGTAATCGTCACGCTTCTCTTACTCCTCTGTGGTCTCTGTGGTCTCGGCTGCTTGCTGGGACTCGGTGGACACCACGGTCACCGATGCTTCGTCGGCCTGCTGTGCGCCTTCTTCGGGCGAAGCGCTATAGCTGCCGCTGGCGA
>SLAK01000014.1 GCA_007126855.1 Dehalococcoidia bacterium
AAGCTCGTTGACTCGCTCAATATCCCGGTCGTGGTGGGCAACACCGTGGGGTTCACTGCGACGCTCGAAGTCATGCGGACCGGCGTCGCGGGGGTGCTGGTCGGCGTCGGCCCCGGCGCGGCCTGCACGTCGCGCGAAGTGCTCGGCATCGGTGTGCCGCAGGTGACCGCGACGATCGATTGCGCCGCCGCCCGCGATTTCTACTACCGGGAGACCGGCCGCTATGTCCCAATCATTACCGACGGTGGCATTCGCACTGGCGGCGACGTGTGCAAGTGCATCGCCGCGGGCGCCGATGGCGTGATGATGGGTTCGCCTTTCGCGGCCACGACGGAAGCGCCCGGACGCGGGTACCATTGGGGTATGGCGACGCCGCACGCGAACCTCCCGCGAGGCATTCGTGTGCAGGTGGGTGTGAAGACGACGCTCCAGAAGACGCTTTTCGGTCCGACAAGCCGGACCGACGGGACGGAAAACCTGGTGGGGGCGCTTCGCACGGCGATGGGGATGTGTGGTGCGCACAATGTCCGGGAGTTCCAGCAGGCCGAGATGGTCATCGCACCGGCCATCAAGACCGAAGGCAAGATATACCAGTTTGCGCAGGCTGATAGTTAGCGTCCTTGTCCTTGGGCTCTTCGTGAGCCTGGTTGCGGCGTATCCGGCCCGGGCCCAGGAAGGCCCCAAAGGGCCGTGCTTCGATTTCGACCTGGACGAAGCCGTGCAGGTGCTCCCGCGCGTCTCGATGGTCGTCGTCGGCGAAGTGATCGAGGCGGTGCCGGGCGAGCGCGCCATCATAGAGCCTTCGCTCTACCTGAAAGGGCCGACGAGCGCGGAAGAGCTGATGCTTCCCTATCGCGAGACAGAATCCGGGTGCAACTCGGCCGAATTGCCCGCGGGCGAGCGCGTCCTGCTGGTGCTCGGCAGGGAAGACGGCAGGGTCGCCTGGCCGGGCGAGACGCAGGTCTTCCTTCTCCGGGACGGGCGCGCCTACCAGGGTAGCGCCGATGGGCCGTCGCAGTCCGAGCTCGAATTGATCGACCGTATCCGCGGGGTGACAGGCCAGTATTCGATCCCGGCGCAGACGGAAGACGAGCGGGCGCGGCTCGACTGGACGGGGACCGTGATCCCGGTCGGCCTGGCCGTCCTGGTGGTGTTCGGCATCGGGCTGGTGCTGATGCGCGAATGGCACCGCATCGACCCGTCGTAATCCCGTGACCGGGTGCTCAAGAGTGGTGCTATGGCCAGCGCGCGTCGACCACGCGTTCGATGCCGGCAAGGTCGCGGTGGGTTGTTGCTTCAAATCCGCGTTCGCGGGCGTATGCGGCGACATCCGGCGCCTGCCCTGCCGCGACTTCCATGAGGACACGACCCGGCCGTAAGCGCGTAGCGCAATCGTCCACAAGCTGTGCGATCAGCTCCGTGCCGCCCGTGCCGCCATCGAGGGCGATGCGCGGCTCCCAGTTGCGCAGCTCAGGCTCGAGTTCGTCGACATCGGCCGAAGGCACATAGGGCAGGTTGGCCACGATGAGATCGGCGCGGGCAAATGCGCCGGTGAGCGATGCCCGTACGAACTCGATTGCCACGCCGTGGCGGTGCGCATTCGCCCGCGCGACAGCCAGCGCGGGAGCGGAGACGTCGGAAGCGACGGTGCGCCCCTTCATACCCCGGTGCTTTTCGATGCTGACCGCAAGGCAGCCGCTGCCGGTTCCAACGTCAAGCAGGAGCGTGCGCGGGTGGTGTTCGAGGTGATCCAGGGCTAGCTCGACCAGCAACTCGGATTCCGGTCTGGGCACCAGGACCGCTGCGTTGACACCGAACGAAAGCCCGTAGAATTCCCGCTCACCGGAAATGTACGCCAGCGGCTCGCGGGCAAGGCGGCGCGCAACCAGGCGGTCGAGCGCCGGGAGCTGCGCTTCGTCGATGGGCCCGTCGGCGAAATAGGCTTCGCGAGAAATGCCGGTGACGGTGCGGACCAAACATTCAGCTTCGAGTGCGGCGTCGGGGATACCGGCGTCTTCCAGGCGGCGGCGGACCGCCATAGCCGCTTCCCGCAGGGTCACACCCCGACCTGCAGCTTCTCCGCTTCGTCGGCAGTGGCCACCGCGTCGATGATGTCCCCGATGTTCCCGTCCAGCTTGTCGGGGATGTTGTGGACGGTGAGCCCAATGCGGTGGTCCGTGATGCGGTCCTGTGGGAAGTTGTAGGTGCGGATCTTCTCGCTGCGGTCGCCGGTGCCGACCTGCAGGCGGCGCGCCTGGATGGTCTCCGCCTGCTGCTTTTCCTGCTCGATATCCAGCAGGCGCGACCGGAGCACCGTCATCGCCTTGATGCGGTTCTTGAGCTGCGACCGTTCGTCCTGGCAGGCGACAACAATGCCGCTGGGCAGGTGGGTGATGCGCACGGCTGTCGCGACCTTGTTCACGTTCTGCCCGCCGGCGCCGGAAGAGTGGTAGATGTCGACGCGCAAATCCTTGTCGTCGATGTCCACGTCGACCTCCTCGGCTTCGGGGAGCACGGCGACAGTGGCCGTCGACGTATGGATCCGGCCCTGGGTTTCCGTTTCGGGCACGCGCTGCACCCGGTGGACGCCGCTTTCGTACTTCAGGTGGGAATAGGCCCGGCGGCCACGGACCTCGAAGATGACTTCCTTGAAGCCGCCACGCTCTGATTCTGAAGTGTTGAGGATCTCAGTCTTCCAGCCCTGGCGCTCGGCGTAGCGTGTGTACATCCGGTAGAGGTCCGCGGCGAACAGCGCGGCCTCCTCGCCGCCGGCGCCCGCGCGAATTTCCATGATGACGTTCCGCTCGTCGCGCGGGTCCTTCGGCAGGAGCGCGGTCCGGATGCGCCGCTCGACCCGCTCCTGGGCCGCTTCGGCCTCTTCGAGCTCGGTGCGGGCCAGCTCGCGCAACTCTTCGTCGCCTTCCGAGAGAAGGGCACGCGCGGCGTCGATATCTTCCTGCAACTTCTCGTACTCGGTTGCTAGCTGGACGATGTCTTCGATTTCCGACCGTTCGATCGCAAGCTTCCTGGCCTGCTCGTAGTCGGCGGCCACATCCGGCTGCGACATGCGTTCGGTCAGTTCGTCATAGCGGGCGCGTACCCGGCGGAGCTGGGCGAGGACTGATTCTTCCATGGAGTTCCATTGGGGTGGGCCCGGGCTTAGCTATCGCGCGAGCCGCCACCTTGCAGTATAGCATCCGGATCCGCTGAAACCGCCTCCTGCACCTGCGCGACGACATCGGCCATCTGGATCGTGGCCTGCTCGCCGGTGTCGAGGCGCTTGACCACGGCGGTCCCGGCCGCCACTTCGTCTTCGCCCAGGATGATGGCCAGGCGAGCGCTGGCGGCATTGGCGCTGCGCATCTGGGACTTCATGGAGCGGCCGCTCTCCCCGAGCTGCGTGGCAATGCCGGCTGCCCGCAGCTCACCTCCGAGCCGGAACGCCACCGCGTGCGCCGATGGCGACATGTGGACGATGAAGGCGTCGATACGGTGGCCGGCTGGCAGCTCCACCCCGTTGCGCTGCATCTCCAGGATGATGCGCTCGATGCCGCTCCCGAAACCGACAGCGGGCGTTGGCGGCCCGCCGAGGATTTCGATGAGCCCGTCGTATCGCCCACCGGCGCCGATCGTGCTCTGGGCGCGCTCGTCGTCTAGCGGCGTGATCTCGAAAACGGTGCGGTTGTAGTAGTCGAGACCGCGCACGAGCAGCGGGTCGACGATGTAGTTGATGCCTACGGCTTCAAGGGCCTTGCAGACCATGTCGTGGTGTTCCTGAGCGGGCGCGCTGAGCGTCTCAACCGGCTTGGGTGCGCCCTCCTTCAAGGGCAGGTCGCGCTCGTCCTTGCTGTCGAGCAGGCGCAGCGGGTTGCGTTCGAATCGGCGCTGGCTGTCGGGGGAAAGCTGGTCCAGGTGCGGGCGGTAGTAGTCTTTCAGCCGCTCTACGTAGGTGCGTCGCGGCTCCGGGTCGTCGATGGAGCCCAGGCGGACAACGACGTTCCTGATGCCCAGCCGCTCGTAGATGCGCCAGAGCAACTCGATGACTTCCGCGTCCACCAGCGGGTCGGGCGAGCCAAGGATCTCGCAGTCGACCTGGGTATGCTGCCGGTAGCGGCCCTTCTGCGGCCGGTCATAGCGGAACATCGGGTGCGTGGTAAACAGGCGAACAGGCTGGGGCCAGCTGGCCATGCCGTGTTCGAGATAAGCCCGGCAGATGGCCGGCGTGCCCTCCGGCGTGAGCGCAAGGTGCTCTCCACCGCGATCCTCAAAGACGTACATCTCTTTTTCAACGACATCGGTGGTGTCGCCGCTGCCTTTTTCGAACAGCGCGGCGTATTCGAAGACGGGGGTATCGATGCGCTGGAAGCCGTAGAGGCGTGTCACCTCTTCAGCCGCGGTAGTTATCGCCTTCCAGTAGGGCTGCATGGCGGGCAGCACGTCCTGCGTGCCGCGCGGCGCCTGGAATCGTTGGGTCATGGTCGCAATCGTTTACTCAAGGGGCTGCATGGTAGGATACGAGA
>SLAK01000389.1 GCA_007126855.1 Dehalococcoidia bacterium
CGCCCCATGGTGGTGAAAGCCAGCGGCCTCGCGGCCGGCAAAGGCGCGATCGTCTGCAACGACGAGCACGACGCCCTGAACGCGCTCGATATCATCATGCGGCGCCGCGATTTCGGCTCGGCCGGCGATACCGTCGTCATCGAAGACCGGCTCTACGGCTGGGAGACCAGCGCCCACGCCTTCTGCGACGGCCGTACCGCACGCATGATGCCCTTCACCACGGACTACAAGCGCGCCCAGGACGGCGACATCGGACTCAACACCGGCGGCATGGGCGCCTATAGCCCCTCGGCGCGCGTCGACGAAGCGCTGGGCGAGCAGATCCGCGAGCAGGTGGTGGAACGCGCGCGCGCGGGCATGGCCGAAGAAGGCCGGCCGTATAACGGCACGCTCTTCCCCGGGCTGATGGTCACGGAAAGCGGCATCAATGTCCTCGAATTCAACGCGCGCTTCGGTGACCCGGAGGCCCAGGCGCTGATGCCGCGGCTCGAATCCGACCTCTTTGAGATTGCGGTGGCCGCATCAGAAGGGCGGTTGGATGCGGTTTCCATTGAGTGGTCGGAAAACGCCGCGGTCGGCGTGGTGCTCGCCAGCGGCGGTTACCCTGCGACCTACAAGCTCTCCTACATCATCGAAGGCCTCGACGACGTCGACGACGGCGTGCACGTTTTTCACGCCGGCACGAAGGATGACCAGCGCGGCATCGTCACCAACGGCGGCCGGGTGCTGGCCGTGGTCGCGACCGGGCCGACGGTTGCGGACGCGCGGAAAAAGGCGTACGAGAACGTGAAGCGCATCCACTTCTCCGATATGCAGTACCGGACGGATATTGCCGCTGAAGCCGTGTAGGAGGCAGGCCATGAGTGAAGGGCTGACCCGGAACGGCGACGCCACGCCGGTCGACATGCTCCCCGGTGTGATCCGCCGCACGCTCAACGAAGGCGAGCGCACCATGCTCTGCGAGCTGCGTCTGGAGCGCGGTAGCACCATCCCGGCGCACACGCACCCGCACGAGCAGATCGGCTACCTGGTCAGCGGGCGTTTCCGCTTCCGCCTCGGCGACACCTGGATGGAGATGCGCCCCGGCGATAGCTGGTGCGTCCCAGGCAATGTCGAACACGAGGTCGAAGTGCTCGAGGACTCCATCGCCATCGACATCTTTAGCCCGCCGCGCGAGGAATACCGGGATCCGAAGGCTGCGCGGCGGGCCAGCGCCGGCTGATTAGCCCCCCAGCATCCGCAGCGCGTACTCCATGTTCGGCGTCATGCTCATGGCGGTCTCCTCCCACTGCGGGTCGGGGCGCTTACCGCGCCGGTGCAGCATCAGGTTGAAGCCAGAGATGATCGAGAACTTGTAGGTCGCCAATGCTTTGAACCATGAGATGTCCCCCGGGTCTTCGCCCCATGCCTCGATGTACATCTCCTGCAGCTCATCGCCGTGCGGCATTACCCCCTCGCCAATGGTCCGGTTCGACGCCCACGCCGAAGGGTCGTTAAAGGCGCAGATCCATCCCACATCGTTCAGCGTCGCGCCGATGCCGCACAGCTCCCAGTCGATGACGGCGAGCAGCTTGCCCTGGGGGGAAAACATCAGGTTCGCCCACTGGAAATCACCGTGATAGAGGCCGATGCGCGTGTTCTCCGGGATCTTCTGCAGGAGCAGCTCCTTCACGCGCGGTTGCAGCGCGAGCCGCTCCGGTTCGGCCGCGCGGTCGTAGAAGCGATTCCAGCGGGTCACGTCGAATTCGAAGCCCCAGAAGTCTCCCAGGTACTGGCACTTCGACTCCCAGTCCACGCGATGGATGCCGGCAAGGGCGGTCATCGCCTGCTTTGCCATATCCCGGCGAGTTTCCTGTGAGAGCTGGAGCACCCAGTCGCCGCGCGCGACATCGCCTTCGATGCGCTCCTGCACGATATAGGGGCAGTCGAACCACTTCAGGTCGTCGCCCGACCAGATCACCTTCGCATGGGGGACATCCGTGCCCTCCAGCGCCCTGACGGCGGTGGCCTGGCGGAGGACATCGGCGGTGCCTTCCCACTTCACGCCCGGTGGAGGGAGGCGGATGAAATACCCCTTCGTGTCGCCTCCGCTCGCCACTTCGAACAGGTACGAAAAGCCGGCGTGTCCCGGACCGGGCTCGATGCTGACCACCTCGGCGGTGGGGTCATCCAGCTTTGTCTGCACGAAGCGCGTCAGCCGTCCGCGCATTTCCTCGAGTTCCATCTTCGCCTCCTGTTGCCGGGCCGCGCGGCGCGAGGTTTCGCGCAGCCTCCAGACCTTTGGCCGCTGAGTTTACAACGTTAGGGCCAACGGCCACGCGGGGGACAGCAGACTGGTGAAGGTAGTGATTGTTAAGTATGAGAAGCTACTTTGTCACCTTCACGGCTTCGGGTGTAGGATTGGTTGCCCCAGTTCTGACTGCCCAAATAGGAGGACACCAATGTTACGGCCCCGGTTTTTCCTGGCACCGCTGGCGCTTGTTGCCGGCGTCATCCTGGCGGGGAGCACGCTCCTTTCTGGCGCCAGCACGGACGCCGCCTCGCCGACTTATGAGGTCTGGGCTTTCGACCAGGCAGATACGGCTGAAGGTGGGGGTGGCCAGCTCTTCATCTGGGACGGGCACGACCTGGAGCGCCACGCCGGGCGCGCCCAGCCCGATGTGATAGACCTGGCAGAGCTCGCAGCCGCTTCGGAAGCAAACTGCGATCTCGCACAGCGCCCACACATGGCCCTGCCAAACCATAGTGACCCGCCGTCGCACGTCATCGTGGCCAACGTGGCCTCCGGCGACGTGCATTTCGTCAACGTCGATACCAGGCAAATCGACGGCTGTGTCGGCGGGCTCGGCGCCGCTCACGCTGCCGTGCCTGACCGGGACAATGAAATGGTCCTTGTCGCCGACATTGGAGGCCAGACGCTCCACAAGATCTCGACGGACTACGACGATGGCATTTACGCAAAGACCGAGGCGCTTTTCCTCGGCACGCATGGCGTGCTGGATAAGCTGGGGACGGACACCGCGAACCCGATCTGCCATGAGTTTGCTGCATCTGGGTTGGTCTATGTGACTTTGTCAGGGGGCGGGCTCATCGTTGTCGACCCCGGCAGCGACGACGGCACCACGCCGATGGAAGTCGTGCACGTGTATGCCGCCGCCGACGTCCCAGGTGTTGGCTGTGGCGCCTTCCCGCTCAAGGACGGCCGGATGATCACCAACGGTGAGAGCGGACAGTTCGGCGGCGACGACTTCCTGTTTGTCTTCGACCCGCCTGCCTCTCCGGAGGGACCGTTCGAACCGCCGGTGACCATTGAGCTGCCCGGCGACGACACCCACGGCGTGGAGATCTGCGAGACACCTGGCGGCGACCTGTACGCCTGGACCGTGATGCGCGTCAGCAATCACATCAACATCATCGACCTCCAGACCCACGAAGTCGTGCGCACGTGGAGCATGGATCGGCCCTTCAGCCCGGACCCGAAGCCGGACCTGGCCATGGCACACGGCAACTCGCTATTCGTGACGCTGCGCGGGCCGAAGCCGTTGACAGCGATCACGGCTCTCCAGAATTCGGACCGCGTCCCGGCCGTTGCAGTGCTCACCATGCACCGCAACTGCCAGACCTTTAACTACGGCGCAAAGGATGTGGCTCCCATGCCCAACCCGAATACGACCGTCATCGACGGCGTTGAAGTGACTACGTCCGATCCGCACGGTCTGGCGATCGTGCCACGCGAGTAGCCCTGCGCTGCCGGCGGTGGGTGCGCCGATCTCGGTGTACCCACCGCGTTTCTCAATCAGCGGTTCTGCGGAAAGCCCAGGTCCACCCGGCTGGTCGATGGGTCCGGCCAGCGGCTCGTCACCACCTTGGTGCGCGTATAGAACCGCACGCCATCGGGGCCGTACATGTGCGCGTCACCGAAGAGCGAGGCCTTCCAGCCGCCGAAGGAATAATAGGCCACCGGCACGGGGATCGGCACATTGATCCCGACCATGCCTACTTCGACTTCGAACTGGAAGCGCCGCGCCGCGCCACCGTCGCGGGTGAACAGCGCCACGCCGTTGCCGTAGGGATTGTCGTTCACCAGGCGCACCGCTTCCTCGTAGCTGCCGACGCGGACAACAGACAGCACCGGCCCGAAGATCTCGTCCTCGTAGACCTTCATCTGCGGCTCCACCCGGTCCAGCAGAGTAGGGCCAAGGAAAAAGCCATCGCGGTCGCGCTCGAGGCCCCGGCCATCCGCAACAACCGCGGCGCCCTCATCAGCACCGTGCTTGATGTAGCCGGCGACGCGTTCCCGGTGTTCCCGCGTGATCAGCGGGCCCATTTCGGAACGCGAGTCTGTGCCCGGGCCGACCTCGATGTTCGCCAGCCGTTCGGCTATCGCGGGCACCAGCGCATCACCAACATCGCCGACAGCGACGACCACCGACACGGCCATGCATCGCTCTCCGGCGGAACCATAGCCGGCCGAAACCGCCGCGTCGGCAGCCGCGCCGATGTCCGCGTCGGGCAGGAC
>SLAK01000440.1 GCA_007126855.1 Dehalococcoidia bacterium
CACCCCGATGGTGCGCCCTACGTCACGCCCGCCTGGTACATCTACCGCGACAACCGCGTCTACATCACGCCGCGGGCGCGGTCGGCCTGGTTCGCCGATATTCAGCGCGACCCACGCGTGTCCATCACCATCGACGAAGAGGCCCACCCCTACCGCAAGGTGCGCCTGGACGGCAGAGCGCGCATCGATTACGAACCCGGCGCCGACGACCAGTGGCGCGACCTCTACCGCGCCATCGCCAAGCGCTACGTCGCCCCAGAGGGCGCCGAGCACTACATTCAGGAGACCATCGACCAGCCGCGCGCCCTCATCTCCGTCGGTCTCGACGAGGCGAAGGTCTCCACCTGGCGCATGCCCCAGCCCGACGAGGACTACGCCGGCATCTGGCACGACCGCTACTACTACGAGGGCACCAAACTCAAGCCGAACGACTGAACACACCAGCACTGGAGGAAGCCATGGACTTTGAAACCATCCTGTACCGCACCGAAGACAAAATTGCGCGCATCACCCTCAACCGGCCCGATCGCCGCAACGCGCTCAGCTTCCAGCTCCGGCGCGAACTCGTCGATGCGCTCAAGGAAGCCGAGCGCGATGACAGCGTGTCGGTCATCCTGATCGACGCAAATGGCCCCGCCTTCTGCAGCGGCTACGACATCACCCCCGATGCCTCGGGCCGCTCCGGCGAGCCGCCCTATGGTTGGGTCGACTCCCAGCACTTCAATAGCTGGACCGACCAGTTCGCGCGGAGCTGCATGCGCGACTGGCTCACCATCTGGGACCTGCTCAAGCCCGTCGTCTGCAAGGTCCACGGCTTCTGCCTGGCCGGTGGCACGGAAGTGATGTCCATGTGCGACATCGCCTTCGTCGCCGACGACGCCACCATCGGCTACCCGCCCATGCGCGGCATGACCACGCCCGACACGCTCTACTTCCCCTGGAAGATGACGATGGCGCAGGCAAAGTACCTCCAGCTCACCGGCAACTCCGTCACCGGCAAGGAAGCCGCCGAGATGGGCTGGGTCGCCAAGAGCTTCCCGGCCGAATCGCTGGAAGAAGACACCATGCGCGAAGTCCGCGCCCTCTCTTCCATCGCGCCCGACCTGCTCGCCGCGAACAAGCAGTCGGTCAACCAGGCCTACGAGATCATGGGCTTCCGCACCGCGCTCCAGCAGGGTTGGTCGTGGCACGCGCTCAGCAGCCGCCTCCGGCCCGGCGCCGGCGACTTCGGCAAGATCAGCCAGGAACAGGGCCTGAAGGCCGCGCTCGAATGGCGCGACGGCGCCTTCCGCAAGGAAGGCTTCCGCCTGTAGGGACAGTCAGGACTTCTTCTTCGCCTGCTTCTCTTCCAGCTTCTCGTGATCCCACGAGGCGATGAAACCGAGGCGTCGCTGGCGCGCGTCTTCCTCCGGGTGGATCTCCACCCGGTAGATCGTCTGGAAGGGCAGGAACACCTGGATCGCGTGGTCGTGCTCCTCCGAATGCGTGTGGAGCGCGACCCAGCTGTCCGACACGCCGGAAACGCCCTTCAGGAAATGCCGCGTGCCATCGATCGTGAACAGCTCCACGATCGGTGAATCGCACTTCGTTTGCTGGCAGAAGGCGTCAACCGAGCCCGGCAACACGGCTTCGAAGAAGTGCCGGTCGAACGGAATGGCGGGCGTGGGCGCTTGCGGCTGGCTGGAAGGCGGAGGCATTACCCCCGGCGGGAGATAGATAAGGTTCGCCGGTTGAGTCATGCCGCTAGCGTAGGCCCCATGTAAGCGCGCAACAAGACGCAAATTGGTGAGCGCTCCGCCCGCGAGTGTGTGATCATGATTCAACTAGCTGACAAAACCATGAGCCGGGAGGGGTTCGATCATGAGCGCGGATGAAGCAGCCCGCAAGGCCCATCGCCTGTACGACGCCGAAGGAGAGGAGACCCGCGACCGCCCGTGGATTTTCCGCACCTATTCCGGCCATTCCAGCGCCGCAGCGTCCAACGCGCTCTACCGCTCGAACCTGGCGGCCGGGCAGACCGGCCTCTCCATTGCCTTCGATCTGCCTACCCAGACCGGCTATTCGTCCGACCACCCGCTGGCGAAGCCGGAGGTGGGCAAAGTCGGTGTGCCGGTGAACAGCCTCGACGACTTCCACGCGCTCTTCGAGGGCATCCCTCTCGAACAGATGAACACCTCGATGACCATCAACGCCACCGCCATGTGGATGCTTGCGCTCTACGTCGCCCTGGCCCGCGAGCGCGGCGAGGACGAAGCTAAGCTCCAGGGCACAACCCAGAACGACATCGTGAAGGAATACCTGGCGCGCGGTACCTACATCTTCCCGCCCGAAGCCAGCTTCCGCATGACCGCCGAGATGTACGAATACTGCCTCGAGCGCATTCCCCGGTGGAATCCCTCCAACATCTGCTCCTACCACCTGCAGGAAGCCGGCGCCACCCCCGAGCAGGAGCTCGCCTTCGCGCTCGCCAACGCCATCGGCATCCTCGACCTCATCCGCGAACGCGGCGCCGTGCCCCAGGAGCGCTTCGGTGCGCTCGTCTCCCGGGTTAGCTTCTTCGTCAACTCCGGCATCCGCTTCATCGAAGAGACGTGCAAAATGCGCGCCTTCACCGAACTGTGGGACGAGATCACCCGCGAGCGCTACGGCGTGATGGACCCGAAGCACCGCCTCTTCCGCTATGGCGTGCAGGTCAATTCGCTCAACCTCACCGAGCAGCAGCCGGAAAACAACGCCTGGCGCATCCTCATCGAGACCCTGGGCGTCACCCTCAGCCGCAATGCCCGATGCCGCGCCCTCCAGCTCCCCGCCTGGAACGAAGCCCTGTCGCTCCCACGGCCGTGGGACCAGCAGTGGGCCCTGCGCCTCCAGCAGATCCTCGCCTACGAAACCGACCTGCTCGAATACCCCGACATCTTCGACGGCTCGCCCGTCATCGAGTCGAAAGTCGAGGAGCTGAAGCAGAAAGCCCTCGCCGAGATCGAGCGCATCGAAGGGATGGGCGGCCTTCGCGCCGCCGTCGACTCGGGTTACATGAAGGCGCAGCTCGTCCGCTCCATGGCCGACCGCGTCAGCCGCATCAACGCCGGCGAGAAGATCATCGTGGGCGTGAACCGATGGGAAGAGGGCCTGCCCTCGCCGCTCACCAGCGGCGAAGGCGGCGGCATCTTCACCGTCGACAAAGACGAAGTGGCCAGGAACATCGAAGCGCTTGAGCGCACGAAGGCCAACCGCGATGAATCCCGCGCGCAGGCCGCCCTGGCGCGAATCCGCGAAGCCGCCGCCAGCGGGGAAAACATGATGGAAGCCTCCATCGAATGCGCCCTGGCACGCGTCACCACCGGCGAATGGGCCGACGCCCTCCGCGCCGAATTCGGCGAATACCGGCCGCCCACCGGCGTCGAAGGCCAGAAGCTCACGCTCGACGGCGACCGAATCGCGCGCCTCCGTGAGCGCTGCGAGGCCTTTACGCAGCGCACCGGCCACCGGCCGCGCATCGTCGTCGGCAAGCCGGGGCTCGACGGTCACTCCAATGGCGCCGAGGTCATTGCCGTTGCCGCCCGTCACAGCGGCTTCGACGTCGTTTACTCCGGCATCCGCCTCACGCCCGACGAGATCGTCCAGAGCGCGCTGGAAGAAGGCGCGGACATCATCGGCGTGTCCATCCTCAGCGGGTCGCACCTGGAGCTCTCCGAGCAGATCATGGATCGGCTGGAGCAGGCAGGCGCGGCCGGGCACATCCCGGTGGTCTTCGGCGGCATCATCCCACGGGACGACCGCGAAAAGCTGCATGAGCGGGGGATCCGCCGCATCTTCACCCCTTCGGACTTTGACCTGGCCGAGATCATGAGCGCCATCCTCGACCTGGTGGAAGAGTCCTCTGGAGTCGCCGCACATTGACCACAGCGCCGCACCCGCAGGACGAGCTGGTTGAACGGGCGGCTGCGCTGGACAAGTGGGCGCTCGGCCGGCTCGTGCGCGTCTTCGAAGACGCCCGCCGCGAAAGCATCGATGCCCGCGCTGCGGCGTTGCGGCGCCTCGATGAGCTGGGCTGCCGGCCGCAGGCTGCGCTCTACGGCTTCACCGGCACGCCCGGCGCCGGCAAGTCGACGCTCGTCGGCGAACTCGCCTCCCGCATCGTCGCCCGCGACGACGCTGCTTCAGTGGCCGTGCTCGCGGTCGACCCCACCAGCTATCGCTCCGGCGGCGCCATGCTCGGCGACCGCACCCGCGTGCGCTTCCCGCTGGACGAGCCGCGGTTGTTCTTCCGCAGCCAGGCCTCCGAAGGCGAGCTCGGAGGCATCGGCCGTGGTACCTACCAGGTTGTCCGCCTGCTCGAACGCCTCTTTCGCCACGTCGTGATCGAGACCGTTGGCATTGGCCAGAGCGAAGTCGAGATCGAGCGCCTGGCCGATCGCGTCTATCTCGTCCTCCAGCCGATGGCCGGCGACCAGGTGCAGTTCATGAAGGCCGGCATCATGGAAGTGCCCCACGTCTTCGTCCTCAA
>SLAK01000152.1 GCA_007126855.1 Dehalococcoidia bacterium
TCCCGGGCGTTGTCCGCCAGGGTGCGGACACGCTCGGGGTTCAGGGTATCGAACGCGGCCCTGGCGGCATCGCGGGCCGCGGCGGCCTGCCGTTCTTCTTCTTCGGCGGCAGCGATGGCCTCTTCGAGCGCCTGGTCGCTCTGCTCCGCCCGTGCCAGTTCGAGCTGGCGGACGCTGGCCTCGGCATCGCGCTGCACGCGGTCCAGTTCCGCGCTGACGCCGGCGAATTTGCGGTCGACCTCGGCGAGGCGTTTCGCGAGTTGTTCGTCGCGAGTTTTCAGCGGCTCGAGCGCCTCTTCGGCTTCGGCGAGGGAGGTGCGGGCGGTACGTTCTCGGTCTTCGGCTTCGGTTATGCCTGACGGGAGGGTGTAGCCGGCGGGGAGGGTATCGAGCAGGGCCTGGAGGCGGCCGGATTCGCGCTCATACTTTTCGCGGAGTACGCGTACCTCTTCGAGGTCACGCAGGATCTTTTGGATTTCGCCCGGGGTCTCGCGGTCGATGCGCTCGGCTTCTTCGCGTTCGCGGAGCAAGTCGTGGGCTTCATCGACAGTGCTGACGCGGTAGAGGCGCAGGGTTTCGTTGTAGGTGTTTTGCGCCGTGCGGACCCCGGCGGCGAGCTCGGCGGCCGAGGGGGGCGGGGTGACGTCGATGGCAGCCAAGGTGCCCAGCTCCAGGTGGAGTTCGGCTGTCGCGCGGAATTCGCGGGCTTCGCCGGCGGAGATGCTTTCGGGCCCGTCGGGGCCTGTGAGGTCGAGCGGTTGGTGGGCGGTGATGCAGAGTGAGGCGGCACCGGCCTGTTGCTGGCGGCGGGCGGCCTCCAGGTTGGTTGCAGCGGCGGTGATCTCGCGCAGGGCTTTGCGGTCGACCAGGATGGCGCCGAGCTTGCGCCTTGCCTCCGATATTTGCTTCTGAAGTTCGGCGATGCGCTTGAGGCGCTCCTCTTCGTTCTGGACTTCGGCGCGGAGGCGGACGATCTCGCGATCTTCGGCGGCGCGCTGGAGGGTGGTGCGGGCGTGGGCGGAAGCTTCTTCGCGTTCATCGCGCTGTTTGCGGAGCTCAGCCTGTTGTTGCTGGATGGCCTCGAACTGCGTCTCGATGCGGGCCTTTTGCTCTTCCAGTTCCGCGAGTTCCTGCGCGGCGCGCTCCGCCGTCTCAACCAGGCGCTGGCGCTCGTCGCGGTGGAGTTTCGCCTGCTCGCGGCGGAGCGATGCTACGCGCAGTGCGCCATCGGCGTCGGCGAGACTCCGTTCCGCAGCGTCGATGGCGTCGAGTTCTTCGCGGTGGCCTTCGAGCTCGGCGCGGGCTTCGGCCAGGCGCTGTTCGATGCGGGCGATGTCTTCCTGGTAGCGGGCGACATCGTCGGCCAGGCGTTCGGCTTCAGCAAGGCGGCTGCGGAGTTCTTCGTATTCAGCTTCGGCGCGCCGGGCTTCGTCGCGCGCTGCCTTCAGTTCGTCGCGGGGCACGAAGGTCGGCGTATAGAAGCGTTGGCGTTCCTTCTCCAGTGAAGCCCGGAGAGTGGCGAGGGCTGCGTCATCGCCGCCGGATTCGCCGCCGGAGACCTGTTCGAGTGCGGAGCGCAGGGCGGAAGCGGCGCCGAGGCGGGGCTGGTCGATGCCGCCGGCCTGCTGGACGCGGAGCATGTCCCAGAGGCCCTGGTCGCAGTGGCGGGCGAAGAGGTCCTTGAAGTATTCGTGGGCGTCGTCGCCGCTGAATTGCTGTGCACGGGGCTGGTGGACCGAGAGGGTGGTTTCGGGCCGGCGGTTGTAACGCTTGTAGTAGCTAAGCCGGTGGCCCCCGATCTCGAGGTCGGCTTCGACTTCGGAGCCGGCTTCTCGGCCGGCGGGCTCGATGCTTTTCACGCGGGCAGCGCCGGAGTTCGCCTTGATGTCGGGATCGAGCAGGAGCTGGAGGGCTTCGATGATGGAGGTCTTGCCGGTCTCGTTGGGGCCTTCGACGACGGTAACGCCGGTGGGAATGGGCTCGATAGTGCGCTCATCGATGGCGCGGAAGTTGCGGACCGTGAGGCGGTGGAGCTTCATGTACGCCCCCTGGCCAGGCGGTGGAGCAGAGCGATAGCGTCGCGGGCGGTCTGGGCGTCGGGGCCACCGGATTGGGCCTGGCCGAGCAGATGCTGGAGCGCATCGCGCGCATAGCCGCCGACGGGGATGGATTCCAGGTCGTCGTCGTCGGGGAGGACCACCAGGTCGGTGTGGCGCTCCCAGGTGTCGATGGCGGCGAAGGGGTGGCGGAGGTCGTCGAGCACGGCATCGAGGGCTGCTTTGGCCTCGATCGAGAGGGAGCCGCGGAAACTGAGCTTGAGGATGCAGCGTTCGCGGGCGGGGATCTGATCGAGCGTGGCACGGAGGGTGTGGACATCCTCGATGCTATTGAGGTCGGCGTGGTGGTGGAGGAAGCGCCACTGGCCGATTTCCACTTCGTCGACGGAGGCGGCGCCGGCTTCGAGGTCGACGACGAGGGCTTTGCCGGGGTTGGTCTCGTCGAAGTCCGTTGGTTCCGGGGCGCCGCTGTACCAGATGCGGCCGGTGGGGCCAATGGGTGTGGCGGAGTGCCGGTCGCCCAGGGCCACGTAGTGGATGCGGCCATCCGCGAGAGCGGCTTCCAGCCCCGCTTCGTCGATGATGGCGGGGTCGCTGCGGCCGATAGCGAAGCTGGTGACGGCGCCGTGGGCGACGAGGATGCGCACGGTCCCGGCGGGGGCCGGGGAAAGCTGTGTGCAGGCCTCGGCGGCCAGGTCGCGCCCGGGGCCTTTGCTGCGCCAGGGCGCGCTGACGATTTCGACGCCGGGAGAATGCGAGACAACATCGCCGGTCAAAACCTGAACCTTCGGCGGGCAGGCGTCGACGAACTCTGCGCGGGTGAAGATGCTCGAAGGGTCGAGCGGGTCGTGGTTGCCGGGGAGAAGGTAGACGGGGACGGGGACATCGCGGAGGGCGTCGACGGTGCGGGCGATGGTCCGTGGCTGGAGGTGGTTGTTTTCGAAGACATCGCCGGCAACGACCACAAAGGCGCAGCCGTGCTCCCGCGAGGCCTCGCCGATCCGGCGGATGGCATCGATGCGGGCCTGTTCGAAGCGGGCGTTGGCGTCGGCATCGAGGAAGTGGCGGCGCATGCCGAGCTGCCAGTCGGAGGTGTGGAGGAAGCGGACCATGGGGACTCCGCGCGCGGGTGGGCGCCGGACAGAACATTAGTGCTAGAGTGTCCCAGGAGTCAAGGGGGAGGCGGGGTTGCGGCGCTGACCAGCCGGTAGCCGACGTTCCGGACGGTCTCTATAAAGGAATGGTCGCGGACTTCGATCTTGCTTCGAATGCGTCGGATGTGGACGTCGACGGTGCGGGCGCCGCCGAAGTAGTCATAGCCCCAGACGCGGTTGAGGAGCTGTTCACGGGTGAAGACGCGGCCGGGGTTGAGGGCCAGGAAGCGGAGCAGCTCGTATTCCTTGAAGGTCATGACGATGGGTTCGCCATCGACGGTGACGCGGTAGTTGGAGAGGTCGAGCTCGAGGGCGCCGATGCGGACGATGTTTTCGGCGCTGACACCATGGCGGCGCCAGAGCGCGCGTTCGAGGCGCCGGGCGAGTTCGGCTGAGTCGGCGGGCAGGACCACGAAGTCTTCGATGGGCAGGTCGACGCCAATGCGGTCGAGCTGTGCGGATTCCAGGGCGCAGAGGACAAGGACGCTGCGTTCGGCGAACTCGCTGTTTAAAAGGGAGAAGGCGGAGTGGGGGAGGTCGCGGAGGTCGAGCACGACGGCTGCGGGGGTTTCGGAGTCGGCGACGGCTGCGAGGCGTTCAGGGCTGAGGACAGGGACGGTGAAGCCGGCGCGTTCGAGAGCGGGGGCAAGGCTGGCGAGGTCCTGGTGGCGGGTGACAAGGAAAACGGTACGCATGGGGCCTGGCGCCGGGAGGTTGCTGGAGAAAGTATAGCGGCGGATCTGGCGGGCACTGGCGAACAAGATGAAATCCGTGTGAAAGATGTCACGAACCGGATGGTTGCAACGTGTAGACTGAGCGGCGAATTGAGCACGCGGTTTGGCACAAAAGCGGGCGTTAGCTCTGTCGGGGGATGGCATGACGACAGCAGGAGCGAGAGTGGACGAAGAATCACGGACGGCAGGGACGGCTGCCGGCGGGCGGCAGCTTATCCTGCGTGGGACTTATGCGGTGGTGCGGAGCCAGGGATTTCACCGGGCAACGGTGAGCGACATCTGCCGGGAGGCGGGGATCGCGCGGGCTACGTTCTACGTGTACTTCGGAAGCAAGCTCGATGCGTTCGTGGCGACGATGGAGGACGTGGTGGAGCGGCTGTATGAGGAGGCCGGCCAGCGCTATCCAGACGAAGACGAATACGGGCGGATTGTGCGGGGGAACGTGACCTACCTGCAGGCGTGGGCGCGCGACCGGGAGGTGCTGGCGGAGTGGTTTGCGCTGGCTCTGATCGATGATCGTGTCGGCGAGACATACCGGAAGCGGCGGGACCAGTTTGAGGA
>SLAK01000284.1 GCA_007126855.1 Dehalococcoidia bacterium
GTCACGCCGTCGTGACCATCGGTCTCATGCCCTATGCGTGGGCGATCGCGGCCCTCTGGCCCTTCCTGGGCGGCCTGCGGCGCGCCATGGCATGGCGCTCGCTGCCCCGCGCCGGCGATGTCCTCATCATCCTGGGCACCCTCACCGTCCCGCTGCTCACGCCAGTCCTCAAGAGTCCGCTCGAACGGCTAGGCGCTGTGGATCCCGGGCAGCTCGACTGGCCGGGCGTCTGTGCCGCCGCGGCGGGCGGGCTAACCCAGAACACGCTGACGCTCGGTGGCATCTTCACCATCGCCGTCGCCGCCGTTGCCTTCATCGGGCTGCAGTGGCGTCCCCGAACCTGGGCCATCGCCGCCGGGAGCGCAACGCTGCTCTACCTCACCCTCATGACCACCTTCTGGACCAACTTCGGCGGCCTCTGCTCCGGCCCCTGGGGTTCGCTCGATTACTGGCTGGGCCAGCAGGACGTCTACCGCGGCGACCAGCCCTGGTTCTACTACTACATGCTCATGCCCGCCTATGAGTTCCTGCCGCTCATCATCGCGGTCGGCGGTGTCTGGTGGTCGGTCGTCCGCGGCACCACCTTCTCGCGCTTCCTGGCCTTTTGGGCCCTGGGCACCTTGCTCGTCCTCTCCTGGGCGGGTGAAAAGATGCCCTGGCTCAACAGCCACATCGCGCTGCCAACCATCCTCCTGGCAGCCTGGACCGTCCAGCGCGCATGGGATGCCCGGACACCCGCCCCCCGCATCGACCGCCGGCTTGCCGGAACCCTGCTGGCGATTGCCGCCATCGCCGCTGCTGGACTGCTCTTCGCCACCTTCGCCCCGGCGGGCGCATTCATGGTGCTGCTTCGGATTGCCGCGATCGCCGCTGCCGTTGGCGCCATCGCATACCTCGCCCGGCCGTGGGGGCGTCCGGCAGCCGCTGCCGTCGTCGTCGTCGCTGTGGTCGGCGCGCTCAGCATCTTCTCCCTGAGGACGATGATCGTTGCCTCCTTTGTCCACGGCGATACGCCAAAGAGCATGCTCGTCTACACCCAGAGCTCGCCCGAGATCCCGGCCATCCGCGATGACATCGATCTCCTGGCACAGGCCACAGGCCGCGGCCACGACCTCCGCATCGCTGTCGACACCAGGGACGCCTTCTCGTGGCCATGGGCCTGGTACCTCCGTGACTACAACGCCGTCACCTTCACCGACTTCTCCGCCTCCGTTCCCGAAGGCACCTTCGATGTGATGCTTGTCCACCAGGCCAACGCCGGGGCCGTGAACGACCACCTGGCTAATCTGGGTGAGGATCGCTTCCAGTCGCCGCAGCGTTATCCCCACCGCTGGTGGTTCAACGAAGCCTACAAGCGCGCCATGGCCGTTGAGCCCGGCACCGTCTGCCTGGCCTCCGCGGGCGACTGCGGCCCCTTCCGCCCCTGGGTCAGCATTGGCCATCTCCATCTTGGCCCGCCCAACATGGACACCGTCCGCCGCATCGCCGAAGGCTTCACCCGCGAAAGCTGGCTTGGGACGACGTTCGCCTACTGGCGCGACCGCGAGCCCGAGCTCCCGCCGGGCTCGCTCGACGCCTTCGCCTACTTCCCGGCGAACTTCGACCGCGAGACCGGCCACATCACGGTCTCGCCGATCGAGGCGCCCGAGCCCGGCATCGACCACGTTGGCCGTCCCTACTTCGGCGGCACCGGCATCGGCCCAGGTCAGTTCATGGAACCCGTCGACATCGAAGCCGATGTCGACGGCAATCTCTACGTGATCGACCGGTCCACTCGCCGCCTCCAGAAGTTCGACCCCGAAGGCCACCTGCTCGCTTCGGTCGACGTCCGGGCCATGGACAACGGCGCGCTCCAGCAATCCGAGCCCTGGGGCCTGGCCATAGGCCCGGAGGGCCAGGTCATCGTCGCTGACACCTTCGGCTGGCGCGTCCGCATCTTCACGCCAGACCTGGAGCCGACGGGCGTCATAATCGGCGAACCGCCCTCCGGCGGCGAACCGGGACCCTACGACCTCTTCGGCCCCCGCGACGCCGTTGTCGATGCCAATGGCCTGCTCTGGGTCACCGACACCGGCCACGACCGCATCCAGGTCTATTCCCTGGATGGCGAATACGTCCGCACCGTAGGCGAATCCGGCTCTGGCCCCGGTCAGTTCGACGAACCGGTCGGCCTCGCCGCGGGCCCAGATGGCGCCATTGTCGTCGCCGACATGTTCAACAGTCGCGTGCAGTTGTTCCACAGCGACGGCGAATACGCCGGCGAATTCCACGTCGAAGGCTGGGGCGGGCGCGACGTCGAGGACAAACCCTACCTCGAGGCACTCAGCGACGGTCGCGTTGCCGTTTCCGTCCCCTTTCACCACGAAGTGCGCGTCTATGCGCGGGATGGGACGCTCGAAGCCACCATCGAAGATCCGGGCGATCCCCTACGCCGCCCGTACGGGATTGTCGAAACTGCCGATGGTAGGATCTGGGTCGTTGAAAGTGGCAATGGCCGGGTTCGCCTCTTCGACATCCCCTGATATCCCCATTTTCCGGGAGCCTCTAAATCCTTGCTCCGTTCGTACCGGTTCTGGCTCGGCCTGGCGATCAGCGCCGTTTTCATCGCTCTCTTCTTCAGGGCAACGCACCCACGCGAAATTGGCCAGGCCTTCGCTGAGGTCAACTTCTGGTACATGATCCCGGCCATCGGCGTGCTCTTCATCGCCCTCAGCATCCGCTGCGTGCGCTGGTCCATCCTCATGCGGCCCGTCGCGCCCATCTCGCCGCCGCGCCTGTTCTCCTACCAGATCATTGGCTACATGGCGAACAACCTCCTGCCCGCGCGGGCCGGGGAGGTCGTACGAGCGGTGGTGCTCGGCCAGCGTGAAAACGTCTCCCGCGTCGCCACCCTGGGGACGATCGGCGTCGAGCGCCTCTTCGACGGCACCGTGCTGGTGCTCATGCTCCTGGTCTCCAGCGCGTTCGTCGGTTTCGGCGACGAACGCCTCCGGCTTATCGCCCTGGCGTCGAGCGTCCTCTTCGTCGTCGCGCTCACGGTCTTCTATGTGCTCACCCTCTCGGAACGCCGCGCCAAGCGGCTCATGTACTGGCTCGCCGGCTTCCTCCCGAAGCGGCTCGAAGAACAGGCGACGCCCATCGCGGACTCGCTGGTCCTGGGCCTGCGCTCCGTCCACGATGGGCGGACGCTCATTCTGGTCATCTTCCTCAGCATCGGCGCCTGGAGCGTCGAAGCGATGGCCTACGCGGTCATCGGCCTGGGCTTCGGCCTCGATGTCAGCATCATGCACTACGCAATGCTGCTCTCTGCGGCCAACCTGGCCATCATCATCCCCACCTTCTTTGGCGGCACCGGCCCCTTTGAATGGGCAGCGAAGCTCGTGCTCATCGGCGCCGGCGTCGCGCCGGGGCTCGCCGCTGCCTATGCGATCACCTCCCACGCGGTCATCTTCATCCCCACCACCGTGCTTGGCCTCATCCTCATCTGGAGCTTCGGCATCTCGCTCCTCCGCATCACCCGCGAACGCATCCCGGTCACCGAAGAAGAGCAGCAGGTGGCCGTCCCATGAATGTCGGCATCGTTGGCGCTGGCGTGGCCGGGCTCGCCGCCGCGAAGGTCCTGCAGGAGCAGGGTCACCACATCACCCTGTTCGAAGGCCGCCACGAAGTCGGTGGCCAGGTTGTCACCTTTCCCGTTGGCGGCACCCCGCTCGAGTGCTTCTACCACCACATCTTCACCAGCGACTCCGTGGCCATCCGCTACATCGAAGAGCTCGGACTGAGTGAACACCTCCGCTGGATCGAGCCCTATAACGGCCACTTCGTCAAAGGCAAGCGCTACCCCTTCGTCACCCCCTTCGACCTGCTCCGCTTCGATGCCATCCCCATCACCAGCCGTATCCGCCTGGGCCTGGTCGCCCTCTACCTCCGCCGCCAGGCAAACGGCCTCGAGAAATATGAGTCCGTCACTGCCCGCGAATGGATGGAACGCGCGGTCGGCAGGAAAGCATTCGAAGCCTTCTGGGGGCCGCTCCTTCGCGGCAAGTTCGCCGATTACGCCGACGAGGTCGGCATGGTCTGGCTATGGAACAAGATCTACCTCCGCTTTGCCTCCCGCCGCGGCTCCGGCTCGAAAGAATCCCTCGGCTATCTCGAAGGCTCCTTCCGCCGCTACTACAACGCCCTGGCCGACCTCATCGAATCCCGCGGCGGAACCATCCATCTCAACACGCCCGTCGAGCAGGTGGTTGTCGAAAGCGGCGCCGTGACCGGCATCCGCGCTGCCGGCGCTTTCCACGCCTTCGACCAGGTGCTCATGACCACCCCCAACATCATCACCCGGCGCATCGCCCCCGATTTGCCGGAGGACTACGCCCGCATCCTCGACAGCGTCCGCTACCAGTGGGCCACCTGCCTGGTCCTGGCGCTCGACCGGCCGCTCACCGACATGTACTGGCTTAGCATCGCCGATGACCTCCCCTTCGTCGCCTGCGTCGAACACACCA
>SLAK01000272.1 GCA_007126855.1 Dehalococcoidia bacterium
CCACGACTTCATCGCCAGCCTGCCCTACGGCTACGACGAGTGGGTCGGGGAGAACGGCGTGACGCTTTCCGGGGGCCAGAAGCAGCGCATCGCCATCGCCCGGACACTGCTGCTGGACCCACGCATCCTGATCTTCGACGACTCGACATCGAGCGTGGACGCGCGGACGGAGTTCCTGATCCAGCAGGCGCTGGACGAGCTGATGGAGGGCCGCACGACCTTTGTGATCGCGCAGCGCTTGCGCACGGTGCGAGACGCGGACGAGATCATCGTGCTGGACCGGGGCCGGATCGTGCAGCGGGGCACGCATACGGAGCTTCTCGATGAGCCGGGTCTGTACCGGCAGATCTATGACCTGGAGCTGAAGGCCCAGGAGGAAGCGCTGGCGGAGGTTTCGCCAAACGGCCACCAGGGGGCGCAACGCGGGCATCGCGCGGCGCCGGCGCATGGAGGTGGTTCCTGATGGCGAGCTGGGGTGGCGCGGGCGCAGGCGGCTGGAGCGTTGGCATCGGCGGGCAGGGCGGTGGGCCCATCCGCGGGCGCAACGCGGATAGCTGGGACGAGGAGTACGTGGGGAAGGCTTACGACGCGGAGGTTGTGAAGCGCCTGTTCCCATATCTGAAGCAGTACAAGCTGCAGGTTGCGCTGGCCTTTGCGTGCATGGTGATCTTCGCCGCGGCGAACTTCCTGCAGCCGTTGCTGATCGGCCTTTCGGTGCGGGCGGCGGCGAACGGGAACGAGACGATGGTCTTCGTATTCCTGGGGATCATGGTGGCGATGGCGGTGCTGGGCTGGCTGGCGCTGCTGGTCCAGCAGCTCACGACGGCCTGGCTGGGGAACAAGCTCCTGCTGCAGCTCCGCACGGAGATGTACGAGCACGTGCAGGGGCTTTCGCTGAGCTTCTATGACGAGATGGAAGTGGGGCGCATCATCAGCCGCCTGACCAGCGACGTGACGGTGATGCAGGAGCTGCTGACGAGCGGTTCGTTGACCTTCGCCGCGGACTTCATCGGGCTGAGCATCGTGATCATCGTACTGCTGATAGTCGACTGGCAGCTCGCCCTGGTTGCCTTCGCGGTGGTGCCGGTGCTGGTGTTCGTGATGATTATCTGGGCGCGGCACGCGCGGAAGGCCTTCATCGACGTGCGCGTGAAGATCAGCCAGCTCTACGGCGCGCTCGGGGAGAACATCGCGGGGATCCGTGCGATCCAGTCCCTTTCGCGCGAGGATGAGAACGCCCGCCAGTTCGACGAGCTGAACCAGCAGAACCGGAACGCGAACATCTGGGCAGGGACGCTGACTGCGGCGATCGTGCCGGTGATCGAGCTGGCGGTGGCGATCGCGACGGCACTGGTCATTATCGTCGGCGGGTTCATGGTATTGCGGACGGCGGAGGTGAACGCGGCGGACGCGCTTGGCGCCGTCACGGCGTTCCTGGTCTATGTGACACGCTTTTTCGACCCGATCCGGGACCTGGTGCTGCAGTACACGATGCTGCAGCGCGCGATGGCGGGCGGGCAGCGCATTTTCGAGGTGCTGGATACGAAGCCGCGGATCCAGGACAATCCGGATGCAATCGAGCTGGACCATGTGGACGGCCGGGTCGAGTTCGACGACGTTTCGTTCCACTATGTGGAAGGCATCCCGGTGCTGAAAAACATCTCCCTGGCCGTCGAGCCGGGGGAGACGATCGCGTTCGTCGGGCACACAGGGGCGGGCAAGACGACGATCACGACGCTGGTGAGCCGCGGCTACGACGTGACAGGCGGCGCAATCCGCATCGACGGGCACGACATCCGGGACATCAAGCGGCGCTCGCTGACGCGCTTCATGGGCGTGGTGCTGCAGAACCCGTACCTGTTCAGCGGGACGATCCGGGAGAACATTGCGTATGGCCGGCCGGAGGCGACGGATGAGGACATCGAGCGCGCGGCCCGGGCGGTGGGGGCGCACGAGTTCATCGAGCGGCTGGAGCATGGGTACGATACGGTGTTGCACCAGCGCGCGCTAAACCTGTCGGTCGGGCAGCGGCAACTTATCTCCTTCGCGCGGGCAATCCTGGCAGAGCCGCGCATCCTGGTGCTGGACGAAGCGACGGCCTATGTGGACACGCAGACGGAGGTGGTGATCCAGCGGGCGCTCCGGGAGCTGCTGAAGAACCGCACGTCGTTTGTCATCGCGCACCGGCTTTCGACGATCCGGGAGGCTTCGCGGATCGTGGTGCTGGACCACGGCGAGATCGCGGAGATGGGGTCGCACGACGAGCTGCTGGCGAAGGACGGGATTTACGCCGGCCTCTACAAGATGGTTTACGAGCAGGAGCTGGCAAAACACGGCCTGGAGCACCTTTCGGGCGAAGACGAGGCGGCCGCGCTCCGGCGGCGGGGCGAGGTGGGCTTCAACCCGTCAGGGGGCGGAAGCTAGGATCCGTCGCCGTCTTTCGGCGCTTTCCGTACTGCTTCCCGCTGTCTTGCAGCAGCCTCAGAAGCCCTCATACCCTGTTGCATTTCCGTCGGGCTTCCACGTGGTAACCGGGACGATGCGCAACAGCCGAAATCAGGTCCCCATCATGCATGGCACAACTCAACCAGAACCCCGACAGGATTACGACGATCTCCGCAACAGGTTTGCAACAGCCAGTACGGGGCCGACGGAACTCAAATCGTGCCCGGAACCGCTGGAACCCCAACAAACACAACAGCTCACCATCCTCTTCGTCGTCCCTCTTTAAGAGAGGATCTGTAGAAGAGAAGAAGATGACAAGGATCGCTGGGATAGGTTGAACGGGGAAGGACGCTGCGGGCGAGGTGTGTGACGCGGGTCAGTGGAGGGATTCGCCGACGTAGCTGGCCCAGAGTTCGGCGTACTCGAGGAACTTCTCGATGCCGGTGATGCTGTGGAGGGCGTAGAGCTGGTGGATGTGGATGGCGTGGTAGTTGATGTGGAGGTTGGGTGTCGTGCTGTCGAGCATGAGGAAGCCGAGGTCGTAGGCGCTGAAGCCGCCGGCATCGAAGAGGGGGAGCATGAGTTCGAGTGATGCCAGGGAGCAGGCGAGGAAGTCTTCGGCAACGTGGCGGACCGGGTCGTCCGCGGGTGCGACCTGTGTCCAGTCGTAGAGGCCGAGGATGGAGAAGATGAAGCCGTTGAGGGTGTAGAACTCGGGGTTGGTGGGGTATTCGGAGATGAAGGCGTAGTGGTCGAGAGAGGGATGGAGGTCGGCCAGGGTGGTGAGGGTGCCGCCGTCTTCGACAGGGGCAAGCATGAAGGCAAGGGCGGCATGCGCGGCGTCCACATAGCGCTCTTCGCCGGTGAGTGCATAGGCCCTGGCGAAGGCACTTATGGCCTGACCCTGGGCCATGCCTGATACCCAGCCGGGCCGGAGGTCCTCGCCAGTGAGGTAGTACTCGTAGGTGAAGGGATAGCGGAAGGAGCCGTCGGTCTCCTGCATATCGACGAGGAAGTCGACCACGGCCAGGAACTCGCCGGAGGTGGCGCCGCCGGTGAGGTAGCGGCCGTGGAGGGTGAGGGCGTACTGGGCGATGGTGACGGGGTTGTAGTGGAAGACACCATTGTAGTTGACGGTGGGGATGCCATCGGGGTCGAAGCGGATGCGGTCGTTCTCTTCGTAGGTGAGGACGCGACCGTAATGGAGGTAGTCGCCGGTGGGGTCGTAGTGCTGGAGTTGTTCGTGGAAGCTGCGGTTCTGGTCGTGGTAGCGCTGGACGCGTTCGGCGATCAGGCCGGTATAGTCGTCGGTTTGCGGTGGGAGGAGCGTGGCGTGGGCGGGGTCTGCTGTCGGGCGGCAGATGGCGTGCTGGAAAGGGGGCGGGGTAGCGGCAGCGATATCCGATGCGTCGAAGAGGCCGGCGATGGTGTTGGCCGGAGCGGAGGATTCGCGAGGAGGGATGACCCCGGTGGAGGAGACGAGCGCGACGAGGGCCAGCATGAGGAGAATGGCCGCGCAGGCGGCGGCGATCCGCGCCGCGGCTCTGAGGCGGCTATGTCCAGGGGGCAGCCTGGCGGGCTCGCTCACCGTTCGAGGGTATCGAGTGGCGGGGTAGCGGCAACATAAGGGCGTGCGGCCTTCACGTGGAATCCCACTAGGGCGGATCGCGGTAAGGTTGGGATCGAGATGCTGGACAACGTTGTCATCCATATTCATGGGGGTACCGGCGGGAACGGGGTGGTGAGCTTCCACCGTGAGAAGTTCGTGCCCATGGGCGGGCCGGACGGCGGGGATGGCGGCCGCGGTGGCCGGGTGTTCCTGCGGGCGGTGGACGACCTGTACACGCTGGAGCAGTACCGCTCGAAGCGGCGCTTCCGCGCGGGCGACGGCGGGAATGGCGGGTTGAAGCTGAAGTCAGGGAGCCAGGGCGAGGACCTTTACCTGGAAGTGCCCGTCGGGACGGTGGTGTTCGACGAGGAGAACGGCGACCTGATCGCGGATTTGTCGGTGCTTGGCGAGGAAGTGCTGGTGGCGCATGGCGGCCGCGGCGGGTGGGG
>SLAK01000314.1 GCA_007126855.1 Dehalococcoidia bacterium
CCGGTTCAGTTCCTGGTGTGCCCGCGCGGCTGAGTCGAGGAGCGTCTGCGCCCCGGCCGCGCGCTGGCCCTCGGGTTGCTGAAGGTAGTCCTGGAAGAGGCGCAGCCCTTCGCGGAGGCGGTGGCGGAGTTCGTCGAAGTTCTCATCGCCGCGCTGGGTTCGGTCCGTCGCATTCATGCTTTCATATTGTAGGCGACGCCTGTGGTTCGGCTCGTGGCCGCACACCGTGCGCGGCTGTGCAGTAAAGTGCCTTCGACACTCAGTCTCCCATCGGAGGCACAGCTCAGGAGTTCCCGATGTCCACAGAAAGCATCCGCGCCAATCAGCCCGAGGATTGCGACACGCTCTTAGGAAAAGCCGTGACCGAGGGCAACCTGGAAGGCGCGTTATCCCTGTACGAGCCCGGGGCCGCCTTCGTCGCCGACCCCAGCCAGCCGCCTGTCAGTGGCGACGCAGCTATGCGCGAGGCCTTGAACGGCTTCATTGTCCTCAAAGGCACGTTGAACGTGAACGTACGCAAGAAGATCGAGTCCGGCGACCTCGCCCTCCTCTATTCCGAATGGACACTTTCCAACGGCAAGGGCCCCGACGGCTCGGAAGTCAACCTCGCGGGCAAGGGTGTCGAGGTGGTCCGCCGCCAGGCCGACGGCAGCTGGAAGTTCGTGCTCGACAACCCCTTCCCGGTCGAGTAGCGAGAGCGTTCTGGGTGACTGCATTGGCAATCGCGGGGCTCCTTGTCGTGTCGGGGCCGCTGGAGCTGTCCCAATCCCGTCGGGAGGCACGATTGCGCACAGCCGGAGCCGGTCGGCGTATCATGGACACTACGATCCGTTGTCCGCCCCGGGTGGCGTTCATGAAAGGAGTTCGGCGATGGCAGGCAAAGAGCGGCTTGAGCAATACTTGCAGGAGCACAACGTCGCCTTCGAAGAGCAGCACCATCCCACGGCCTACACGGCGCAGGAGGTGGCAGCGGCGGAGCACGTCCCCGGCCGCCTGGTTGCCAAGTGTGTCATCGCGGTGGCCGACGGGCAGATGGTGATGCTGGTGTTGCCTGCCGTGCACCAGGTGGACATGGCGCGCGTCGTTGAGATGCTCGGGGCATCGGAGGTGCGCCTGGCGCAGGAGGACGAGTTTGCGGACACCTTCCCGGATTGCGAAGTTGGCGCGATGCCGCCCTTCGGCAATCTCTACCAGGTGCCGGTGTACGTCGACCGCAGCCTGGCCGAAGACGAAACCATCGTCTTCCCCGCGGGGACGCACACCGAGACGCTGTCGATGAAGTACGCGGACTTCGAGCGGCTGGTCTCACCGCTGGTGGGGGACTTTCGGCAGACGGCCGCTGTGTAGGCCCGGGCCGCACCCGCCGGGGTTGCGGCCGCCCGTTCTACCCGCGCGGCAGCCCTAGGCCGCGCGTAGCGATGATGTTGCGCTGGATCTCGCTGGTGCCGCCGGCGATGGTCTGCGAGACGCCGCCCAGGTAGCTCTGCGGGACGTTGCCGGCGAAGGGTGCGCTGCTTTCGCGGATGGCGCCGTGCATCCCGAGCGTGTGCATGGCAGTGCCGGCGATGCGCTGGGCGAGTTCGGAGCCGAAGAGCTTGGCGATGCTCGCTTCGGCGTTCGGGATCTGGCCCGCGGCCTGCATGGAGATGATGCGGTAGGCGAGCAGCGTGGCCACGTGGACTTCGAGCGCGCGGTCGGCCCATTCGCGCCGCAGCGACCCGTAGCGCGCTTCGCCCATCTCGGTGCGGTGGTCGCGCAGCCAGGCGGTGAAGTCCTCGATTTGCTGCTGGTTGCCGACGGCGGTGCCGATGGAAGAGCGTTCGAAGTCGAGCGTGGTGGCGCCGATGTACCAGCCGCGGTTCACTTCGCCGACGACGTTGTTGGCCGGGACGCGGACGTCTTCGAAGAAGACTTCGTTGAATTCGTGGCTGCCGGTGAGGTTGACGAGCGGCTGCACGGTGATGCCGGGCGACTTCATGTCGACCAGGAAATAGGTGATGCCGCGATGCTTCGGCGCGTCGGGGTCGGTCCGCGCGAGGAGGAAGCACCAGTCGGCGAAGTGGGCGGTGCTGGTCCAGATTTTCTGGCCGTTGATGACGAAGTCGTCGCCGTCTTTCACGGCACGGGTCTGGAGGCTGGCCAGGTCGCTGCCGGCGCCGGGTTCGCTATAGCCCTGGCACCAGTTCTCTTCGCCGGCCAGGATGCGCGGCAGGTGGTAGGACTTTTGCTCTTCGGTGCCATGGGCGATGAGCGTCGGTCCGAGCATCATCGTGCCGAGCCCGCCGATCATTGGCGCGCGGGCCTGGGCGAACTCCTCGTTGAGGATGAACTGGTCCATCACGTCCATCCCGGCGCCGCCGTATTCCTTCGGCCATGCCGGGGCGACCCAGCCGCGTTCTGCGAGCGCCTTGCGCCACTGCTCCCATGCGCCGACGCGCTCGAGTTTGGCGAAGAGGCCGCCCTTGCCGCGGATTTCCTCGGGGAGTTCGGTCTGGAGAAAGTTGCGCACCTTCTTGCGCCACGCCGCCTGTTCCGGTGAGTCGCGGAATTCCATCAGCTCATCCCTCCTCGCGGCCGTTCGCCGCCTGGCGCACGCCGCGAACCTTCTTCGTGGTGCTGGGGATGGAGTATAGACGCCTCGCGCGGTCGTTCCATCCACCCGTCGCGTGGTGGCTACGATACAGGCATGGACGCACGTTCGCTCGGGCTGGCGGTGTTCGCTGCGGGCATCGCGGTGGCGTTGCTCGGGCTGCTCATTGCCACCGGCGCGCTGTCGTGGTTTGGCCGCCTGCCAGGCGACATAAACATCGATCGTGGCAACGTGCGGGTCTTCGTGCCGATCACGTCGATGATCCTGGCGTCCATCGTCCTCAGCCTGCTCCTGTTACTCGCGCGCCGCTGGCTCTGACCGGGTGCGACTCGCCGCCCGCGGGGACACCGGCGTAAAGTCGTCTCCACGTGAACATGCCGTCCAGTAACCCTGCGGAGGACGTCGCTACTTCGGCCGCGGCGGGCCGGGTGCGCCCCACGGCGGCGAGC
This sequence comes from Dehalococcoidia bacterium, assembly GCA_007126855.1. Taxonomy (GTDB): domain Bacteria; phylum Chloroflexota; class Dehalococcoidia; order Tepidiformales; family Tepidiformaceae; genus SLAK01. Next base: position 3,040 of record SLAK01000314.1, read on the forward strand.
ACCTTTGCGTCGCTTGCCGCGCCCGGCTTTCCCCACCTCTGGGCGAGCGGGTGGATCTGGAATATCACGCGCTGGATGTGCCTCTTCCTGTGCAGCTTCATCGTGAACGAGCGAACGGGGAACCCGCTCCTGGTGCAGCTCGTGGGGGCGTCGTTCTTCTTCCCCATGTTCATCGGCGGGGTCGCCGGCGGGGTTATCTCGGATCGCTTCGACCGTGCCCGGGTGATCATGCTCTCCCTTTCGACATTGTGTGTGATCGCGATGGCGATGGCGGCGGTCGTGCTTGCGGGCCAGCTCGCGGTCTGGATGGTGTACCCCTTCGTTTTTGCCATCGGCGTCGGCGGCGTGATCGACTTTACGAGCCGGCGGGCGCTCATCTGGGATGTAGTTGGCCCGCAGCGGACGACGAACGCGCTGGCGCTGGAGTCGATGGCGCTGTCGGGTGGCAATATGCTTGGCGGGTTCACGGGCGGCGCCGCGATCCAGACGCTGGGCTTCGGCGCCACCTTCCTGATCGTCGGCATCGCCTATGCGGTGGCGTTCCTGCTGATGGTGACGGTCCCGAAGCCGCCGAAACGCCCACCGCCGGACAGCCCAACGTCGGCGCTGGTCGACCTGCGGGAAGGTTTCAGCCTGCTGGGGCGGTCGGGCGCACTGGTGAGCATCCTGGCGGTCACCGTCATCTTCAACCTGTTCTACTTTGCCTATGTGCCGCTGGTGCCGGTGTTCGCGGAGCGCCTGGAGGTGAGCGCGTTGTTCGCCGGTCTGCTGGCAAGCGCGCCCGGGCTGGGGATGTTGCTCGGGACGCTCGGGATCGCGGCGGTGGTGCCCCGGCACCGGGGGCGGGTCTATGTCGGGGGCTGCGCGCTGGCTTTTGTGCTGCTGTTCCTGTTCGCGTCGGTGCCGTGGTATGCGGCGGCGCTGGCGTTGATCTTCGTGGCCGGGTTTGGGCAGGCGGGGTTCGCGACGATGCAGGCGGTGCTGACGATGGACGCGGCGGACGACCGCACACGCGGCCGGGCGATGGGCCTGCTGAGCATGGCGATAGGCAGCCTGCCGATCGGGATGATGATCCTGGGGATGTCCGCCAGTGTCTTCGGCCCGGCGGCCGCGGTGATGCTGAGCTGCGTGGTAGGCATGACGGCGCTGGCGCTGGTGCTGCGCTGGCGGCCAGAAAGCTTCGTGATGCGGTAGGGAGGGCGGAACGTTAGCGCCGGAGCTTGACGGCGGTGCCGTAGGTCAGGATTTCGGCCATGCCGGCCATGACTTCGGCGCTGGTGATGCGGACGGTCACGATGGCGTCGGCGCCCAGGTCGCGGGCTGCTTCCTGGAGCCGTTCGAGCGCCTCGTGGCGCGATTGGGTCAGCAAGTCGCGGTAGGTGCCGACTTCGCCGCCGGTGATGTTCTTAAAGCCGGCCATGATGTCGCGGCCGACATGGCGGGCCCGCACGGAGTTGGCGCTAACGATGCCGATGGTTTCGGCGATCTCGTGGCCGGGAAGCGTGTCGGAGGTGGTCATCAACACGGGCGCATACCTCGTTCACCAGGGTCCAGCCAATATTGACCGAGGCGCGGGACAGGGGCCAGTGGGGTTGGAGAGGGTCAATTGGGGATAGTCGATTGTCGATTCAAACGGTTATGGATTGTCTGTGAAAGGGGTGTTGGCGAGCGCGCTTGCGATTCGTTCACGAACTAATGTGATTGTTGTATCGCGAACGCTGCCAAGATGGTCAAGCCGGGAGCTTCGCGGGATGCTTGCCAGCCAGGACGGCCGGATCACCGAAGTGATTTTCAAGCCGGTCGTTGCGAGATCGTCCTGGTCGGTGCCAATCACGATGTCCCAGTCGTCCGCGATACGATCGACTTTGGACGAGATGCCACACACTAGAAACGCTGGGTACACTCCCGGGAGTTCAGCGACGATGAGAATTGGTCGCCGTTTGGCGGTTCCACCTGATCCTGTGGAAAGTCGCATGAGAACGACGTCGCCGACTTTCATGCGGCCCCATTCTGGAGGTCGGCTTCGGTGTATTCGACTTCGTCGTCGTCGAACCACTGTCCCATGGCGGTTGTGGCAAGCGCGTGCCAATCGCGGAGGTCCGCGCCCTCAGCAACTTCGGTGAGCATTCGCTCTACGTCTACCGCGACCTCGTCGGGTAGCCGATCGATGATTTGCTTAATCCGTTCCTTCACCGCGCTCACACAGTCCCTCCTGCTGTTGCTTCTTTACAATGATAGCGGCTCGGCGCACGCGAAAGGCATGAGTGGTGAGCCCGGGAAGTGCTATCCGAATCGCCCGGTGACATAGTCCTCTGTCCGCTTGTCGGCAGGGTTGGTGAAGATGGTCTCGGTGGTGGCGTATTCGACCAGTTCGCCGGAGCGCTGCTCGTTCATCATGAAAAACGCGGTCATGTCGGAGACGCGGGAGGCCTGCTGCATGTTGTGGGTGACGATGACGATGGTGACGTCTGGTGCGAGCTGGCGGATGAGGTCTTCGATGGCGAGCGTGGCGATGGGGTCCAGCGCGGAACAGGGCTCGTCCATGAGCAGCACCTCGGGTTCGACGGCGAGGGCGCGGGCGATGCATAGCCGTTGCTGCTGGCCGCCGGAGAGCGCCGTGCCGGCTTGCTTCAGCTTGTCCTTCACTTCGTCCCACAGGGCTGCCTGCCGCAGCGCCTGCTCGACGATTTCGTTCATGGGGCGGCCGGACTTGATGCCGTTGAGCTTGAGCCCGGAGGCGACGTTGTCGTAGATGGACATGGTCGGGAAGGGGTTCGGCTTCTGAAAGACCATGCCGATCTTGCGGCGGATGAGCACGGGGTCGACCTTGGGGCCGTTGATGTCCTCGCCATCGAGCAGGACGTGGCCGCGGCTGCTCGCCCCGCGCACGGTTTCGTGCATGCGGTTGAGGCAGCGGATGAAGGTCGATTTGCCGCAGCCAGAGGGGCCGATCACCGCGGTGACCTTGCGGCCCGGGATGGTGAACGTCACTGGCGCCACCGCCCGGAAGTTGCCGTAGTAGGCTTCCAGGTTCTCGATGGTGATGGTGCCCGGGTCGGTGCTTTCAACTTTAGCGATGTGGCTGCGCTGTTCCTGGGTGGCCTGGAGGCTCGGGCCCGCCCCGCTGTGGTCGCGGGAATCGCGTTGTGTCTGCGTTGGCGCTTGCTGGGTCATATCTCACTCCTGCCTGCTGCCATTATGGCGCGCGAATGTTAACTAGAATTGCCGGAAGCTCGTCCCGCGGTAGAGCAGCCGCACGAGGCCAATGATGCCGACCGTCATGGCCACGAGCACCAGGGAGCCGGCCCAGGCCTGCCGGTGGAGGTCGGCGTAGGGGCCGGATGCGTACTCCCAGATCTGCACCGGCAGCGTGGCGATGGGCGATGTGAGCCCTTCCTGCCAGAAGCGGTTGCCAAGGGCGGTGAAGATGAGCGGGGCGGTCTCGCCCCCGGCCCGGGCCAGCGCGAGCATGGCCGCGGTGATGATCCCGGGGCCCGCGGTGGGCACGACAACGCGGAGGACGATGCGCCAGCTCGGCACGCCGAGCGCCATGGCTGCTTCGCGCAGCGAGAAAGGCACGGTCTTCAGCGCTTCTTCGGCCGCCCGCGCGAAGATGGGGATCATGATCATGGCGAGTGCGAAGCCGCCGGCGATGGCTGAATAGGTGCCCATCGGCCGGACGATGAGGACGAAGGCGAAGATGCCTATGACGATGGACGGGACGCCGGCCATCGTCTCGATGACGAAGCGAACGGCGCCCGCGAAGGTGGTACTTGCGTACTCGGAAAGGTAGATGCCGGCGAAGAAGCCGACAGGGATCGCCAGCACGCCGGCGATGGCCAGGACGATGAGGCTGCCGACAATGGCGTTGGCCATGCCGCCGCCTTCCTGCCCGACAGGGCGCGGAAGTTCGGTGAAGAAGGCGAAATCGATGGCCTGGCCGCCCTGGATGAAGACATAGCCAAGGATGAGGAAGAGCACGGCGATCATGCCGATGGCGGAGGTGGCAGCGGCTCCCAGCATGACTGCGCTGATGAGCTTGCGCCTGCGGTAGTTGAAATCGGCTGCGGAGAGTGCCATTAGCGTCGATCGCCTCCCGGGTCGCTGGCGACCGACCACACGAGCACTCGTGCCAGGATGTTGACGATGAGGCTGATGAACATCAGCACGAGGCCGACGTGGATCAGTGCGGAGAGATAGAGACTGTACGTTGCTTCGCGGAATTCGTTCGCGATGATGCTGGCCATGGTGGCGCTGGGCGCCAGGATGTTGGCGCTGATGTAGTGGGCGTTGCCAATGACCATGGTGACGGCCATGGTTTCGCCGATGGCGCGGGCCAGGCCGAGGATGATGGCGCCGACGATGCCGGCTCGCGCGTAGGGCAGGATGACTTTCCACATCACCTCCCAGCGCGTGGCGCCCAGCGCGAGCATGCCTTCTTTCTGGGCCGTCGGGACTGAGCCGATTACTTCGCGCGCGATGGCGCTGATGATGGGGACAATCATGATGGCCAGGATGATGCTGGCCGTGAGCAGGCTGAAGCCGAAGGCGGGGCGGTCGAAGAAGGGCAACCAGCCCAGGTAGTTGATGAGCAAGGGGTTGATGTGCTGGTCCAGGAAGGGCAGCAGGACGTGCAGGCCCCAGAGCCCGTACACGATAGATGGGATGGCGGCCAGGATGTCGATGGTGAAGGCGACGATGCCCCGGATGGCCGGCGGCGCCAGCTCGGTGATGAAGAGCGCGATGCCCAGCGCCACCGGCACGGCCAGCACGACTGCGATCGCCGAGGATGCGAGCGTCCCCACGATGACGTGCAGCGCGCCAAATTCGCGGAAGACCGGGTTCCACTCCTGGGTGACGATGAAGGAGAAGAACCCGAATTCGCCGATGGATTCACTGGCGCCGGTCCACACGGTGTAGAGGAGCAGGCCGGCAAGGAGCAGGATGATGAGCGTGAACCCGAGCGCCAACAACTTGAAGACGACATCGCCGGGGCTGCCGGTAACCTGCTCTCGTGCGCTGGCCTGGAGCTTCTGAAGCAACCCGGGTTCAGCCGGTTCTACAGTCATCGGCGTGCCCCTTTCTGGCGGTCGTCGCAGCCGTCACTGGCTCGTGGCTGGAGATTGCTCATTCAGCATCGTTTCCCAGACAGGTTGTCCGTCGAAGGTGATGGTCTTGATGGCGTCGTGGGCCAGTTCGATGACGGCGCGGTCGAGCGGCGCATAGTCCAGGGGGATCGTGTAGCGCTGCCCGCCGTCACGGTCGAGCGTCCAGAGGAGATAGCGCACCAGTTCCTGGGCGCGCGTCAGGGTCATGCCTCCGAGCAGGTCGAGCTCTTCATAGACGAGCATCCAGGTGAAGCCAGCCGCGGGCCATGCGTCCGGGCCTGGCGCGTTGACGATGCGGGCCTCCATGTCGGCGGGGAACTCGCCGGCTTTGATGAGCCCGGTTGCCGCGGCGGTGACCGCTTCTAGCGATGGCTCGACGAAGTTGCCGTCGAAGTTTTCGAGCAGGGCGACATTGAGGTCGTTCTGGATGGCGTAGGCGATCTCCACGTAACCGATCGCGCCGTTGATCTGGCTGATGCAGGCGGCGACGCCTTCGTTGCCGTTGCCGCCGAGGAACGCGCCCCTTGGCCAGCGGAGCGAAGTACCGACACCGATGGTCTCGGCCCATTCGTCGCTGATGGCGGCCATGAAGTCGGCCCAGATGAACGTGGTCCCTGCGCCGTCGGAGCGGTGGCAGACGGCAATGTCGCGGTCGGGGAAGTCGACGCCCGGGTTATCGGCGGCGATACGTGGGTCGTCCCAGCGGGTGACCTGACCCAGGAAGATGCCGGCGATGGTCTCCTGGGAAAAACGCAGCGAGTCGGGGGCGTCGCGAAGGTGATAGGAAGGGACGACTGCTCCCATTGCGGCGGGGATGTGGATGATGCGGCCGGGAGCCTCGGCCTTTTGCTCGTCGTCCATGGGGCCATCGGTTGCGCCGAAATCAACGGTTCGGTCGATGATGCTGCGGATGCCGGCGCCAGACCCCACGCTCTGGTAGTTGATGCGGACACCACGGTTGAGCTGGTTGTATTCGTCGACCCAGACTGAGTAGAGGACGTTCGGGAAGGTGGCCCCGGCGCCGGTTATCGAGACACGCGCGTCGGTGGTGCGTGGGATGGCGTTGAGCTGCTCGTCGCCGGGTGGCGGGAGGTCGTCGTTGATCGGGGGAGGGGTTGGGAATGGCGTGGGTTCAGGCGCCGGGTCAGTTTCGCAAGCCGCCAGCACCAGAAGGAGCACGGGCATAATGAGGGCAGCCAACGGGCCCGCCCGCCGCATGATCTGCTGGCCGTTTCCTGGGCAACCTCCCGTCATGGCTGCTCCATGCGCTGTGCCCGGTTTTCCACCCGTGCCACCATCGCTAAAGGTAGGGGAGAACTTTGTTAACGGTTGTTAATGTCCCGGGACGGACGCGGATGTAATCGCAACGCAACCGATAGTTGTCGTTCACGGGGGCGCGGTCCGGTGTTCGCCCTTTGACCTACAATGGCGTGGGACGCTGCGGCGTGGACGCGGCGGGTACCCTTCAATGGGGAGTACCGGGCGTGGAGATCGCTGTCTTCAGCACCAAGAACTACGACCGCGTCTTCTTCGAGCGTGCAAACGAGCAGCATGGTTTCCGCTTCCATTTCTTCGATGCCCGGCTCGTCGAGGACACCGCGCCGCTCGCGTCCGGGATGCCCATCGTTTGTCCCTTCGTCAACGACAACGTCGACGAGCCGGTGTTGGAGAAGCTTGCTGCGGGCGGGACGCGGCATATCGCGTTGCGTTCGGCGGGGTTCAACCATGTGGACCTCAAGGCAGCCGAACGGCTCGGCCTCACGGTCTCGCACGTGCCCGCGTATTCGCCGCATGCGGTGGCAGAGCATACGGTCGCGCTAATGCTGTCGCTATCGCGGCAGATCCACCGGGCCTTCGCCCGTGTGCGGGAAGGCAACTTCTCGCTCGAAGGACTGCTGGGCTTTGATTTTCGCGGCAAGACCGTTGGCATTATTGGTACCGGTAAGATCGGCCAGTGCGTTGCCGACATCATGCTCGGCTTTGGCTGCAAGGTGCTCGCGTTCGATGTCTATCCCAACGACGCCTGCCGGGAGAAGGGCGTTGACTACGTGGCGATGGACCGCCTGTTCGCCGAATCGGACATCATCACCCTGCACTGCCCGCTCACCGACGAGACCCACCACCTTATAAACGAGGATACGCTCTCGCGTATGAAGGATGGCGTGATGATCATCAACACCGGGCGGGGGGCGCTCGTCGACACGAAGGCGGTCATCGATGGCTTGAAGGAAGGGAAGATTGGCCAGCTGGGGCTGGATGTGTACGAAGAAGAGGCGGGCCTCTTCTTCGAGGACCGCTCCCGCAACATCATTACCGACGACGTGTTTGCCCGGCTGCTCACCTTCCCGAACGTGCTGATAACCGGCCACCAGGGATTCTTCACCCGCGAAGCGCTGACGGCCATTGCCGAGACGACGTTGAAAAACATCGCCGCGTTTGAACGCGAGGGGCAACCCGTCCATCCCGTGCAGGTGAGCTGAGCGGGTGGAGGCCTCGCTGGTTTCCGCGTGGCCGGTTCCACCGTTTCTCTTGTTCGGCATACCCGATGCGCTGTTTGCGCTGTTCCCGTTCGTGGTGCTCGTTGGACTCATGCTCAAGGGCTGGTCGGCGGCGCGTGCCGCAGCCGTTGCCGTCGCGCTCGCGCTGGTGATCGCCTGGAGCCCCGCATTTGGCGACGAGCTGGCGGCGGGTGACACGCGAAGCTACGCGACGGCTGGCTCACTCGCGGAGGCGGCGTTCACCGCGCTGACCATCCTCTGGATCGTCTTTGGGGCGCTGTGCCTCTACCACCTGCAGAACATCAGTGGCGGGTTCGAGACCATCCGCGACCGCCTTGCGGGCCTCACGTCTGACCCGCGGCTGGTGGCCATCCTGATCGCCTGGTTTTTCGCGATGTTCATGGAAGGCGCGGCCGGCTTCGGGACGCCCGTGGCGCTTGCTGCGCCGCTGCTCGTCGGGCTCGGTTTCCGGCCAATCGAAGCCGTGGCAATCGCGCTGCTGGGCCACGCGGTGGCGGTCTCCTTCGGCGCCGTGGGGACCCCCGTTATCCCGCAGGTGGCCATGACCGGCCTCACGGAGCTATCCATCTCGCGCGCAACGTCGTTGCTGCACGGGCTGCTGGGATGGTTCATGGTGCTGACCGTCGTGTTCCTGGCCGGCCGCGCTGCGGGGCAACGTGGGAGCCCGCGTGTCTGGGCCTGGGCCGTCATCGCCGGCGTGGCCTTCGTCGTGCCCTATTTGCTGATCGCCTGGCTGGTCGGGCCGGAGCTCCCGAGCCTGCTGGGCGCTGCGATTGGCGGCGGGGTGGTCGTGCTGCTGCTGCGCCGGCTGGGCAGCGGCGAAGGGCCCCTTGCCGTCGGCGACCCCGAACCCTCCGTGCGGGTCCAGCCGTCAAAGGAGTCGTCACGCAACCCCGGTGAACCGCCGCCCGGGTTGTTGCGCTCGGGCGCGCCGTACCTGGTGCTCATCGTGCTCGTGCTGCTCACGCGGCTCGTGCCGCCGGTAGAAGATGCCGCGCGGGCCATCGAACTGAGCTGGACGTTCGGCGACCGCTTCGCAGGGTCCTTCGAGCCGCTCTACCATCCCGGCACGTTGCTCATGGCCGCGTTCGTGATCAGCGGACCGATCCAGCGGCAACGCCCGGAGGTCTTTCGCGAGGCCGTGTGGAAGGCCGCACGCCAGCTGGCGCCGGTCTCGATCGCGCTGCTCGGGACGCTCACCCTTGCGCGGCTGATGGTGCATTCCGAGATGATTGAGACGCTGGCCGTGGCGGCGGCGGACAACCTTGGGGTGCTGTGGCCGCTGGCAGCGCCGTTTGTCGGGGTGCTCGGGACCTTCGCTACGGGGTCCGCAACCGCATCGAACATCCTCTTCACCGAGTTCCAGGCCAGCACAGCCGACCAGCTCGACCTGCGGCTTGAGACGATGGTGGGCGCGCAGGGCTTTGGCGCCGCGGCAGGCAACGTCATCGCGCCGCACAACATCATCGCTGGAAGCGCGACAGTGGGGTTGAAGGGCCAGGAGGGGCCGATCCTGCGGCGCACGGCAATCCCCTGCCTTATCTATGCCGCGATGGGTGGGGCGCTGACGTTTGCGCTCACCCGGCTGCTGTGAGTTTGAGGGCGCGGGGCACGCCCAGATTGCGTATCCTCACGCACGATGAGGCCGACCGTTACGCTCACGACAGACTTTGGGACGCGCGACCCCTTTGCCGGGGCGATGAAGGGCGTGGTGCTGTCGCGCTGCCCGGATGCGGCAATAGTCGACCTGTCGCATGACGTATCGCCGCACGACGTCCTGGAAGTGGCGCTATTCGTCGCCGCGGCTGTCCCCTACTTTCCGCCGGGGACGGTGCACGTGGTGGTGGTCGACCCCGGCGTGGGCACGGCGCGCCGCCCGCTGGCAGCCCGGTGCGGCGACCAGTTCGTAGTCGGGCCGGACAACGGCTTCGCCACGCTCCTCTGGGAAAGCCATCCGCCCTCTGAAGTTCGGGAGATTACGTCCTTCGAGCCGCCGGCGGGCCAGGTGAGCGCGACCTTCCACGGCCGCGACGTCTTCGCTCCTGTCGCCGCTGCGCTGGCCTCCGGTGCGGATCTTTCGCAACTGGGGCCGGTCCTGGTCGAGCCTGTGCGTCTCAGCATCCCGCGCCCCCGTTTTGAAGAAGGTCGCTGGCTGGGCGAGGTAATCCACATCGACCGCTTCGGCAATGCCATGACGAACCTCCGGCAGGCGGAGCTCGGCGGGCAGCCGTATCTCGTCCAGGCGGCAGGCGCCGAGCTGGGGTCGATCCGGCGAACCTATGGAGATGCTGCCCCGGGCGAGGCGCTCGCGCTTTTCGGAAGCGCCGGCTACCTGGAGATCGCCGTCAACCAGGGGCGCGCTGATGAGGCGCCTGGCCTGCAAGTGGGCGACCCGGTCGAGGCGCGCCCGGTGTGATCGCTGTTGCACTCGTGCTCCCCTCCTGTTAACAAAACTACACGGGGCCAAAGCCAGCAATTAAGTAAGCTAGACTGTCCAGACCGCGTTGAGCATGGGTGGTGAGAGATGGCGACGGTGGGACGGAAGCCCGGGTTCGACATACAGCTACTGGGCGAGTTTGCCGTACACTTCCGCGGTGAGGCCGTGATCGATCGCGGATGGGGCCGGCGCAAGGCACAGGGCATTATCAAGCTCCTGGCGCTATCCGATCGGCGCGGCTCCCACCGGGAAGAGCTGATCGAACAACTCTGGCCGGACCTGGAGCCGGCAGCAGGACTGAACAACCTGCATAAGAACCTTCACCATATCCGTACCGAGCTGGCCGGGCGTGGCGTGGAGGACCAGCTTGTCGCGCTTCGGGGTGAGATGGTCGAGCTTGCACCGGGCACCCGGGTGGACGTTGCCAGCTTTCGTTCGGCGGCGCACTCTGCGGCGTCATCCGGCGAAATCCCCTGGTACGAAGAGGCAGTGCGTCTCTACAAAGGTGATCTCCTTCCAGAAGACCTGTACGAACCCTGGGCGGAAGCTGAACGGGAGGAATTGCGCCAGCTCTACGGGACGCTCGTGCTGGAACTGGCCGACCGCTATGCGGAAACGGGAGACACCGCAGCCGGTATTGAGGCAGTGCAGCGGCTGGTGAAGGCCGATCCTCTGAATGAAGACGCCCACCGTCTCCTCATGCAGCTTCATGCGCAGACCGGGAACCGCCAGCGTGCCGTCCGGCAGTTCGAGATATTGCGTGACACGCTCGAACGGGAGCTTGGTGCGGCGCCGTCTGCCGAAACGATGCGGATCTATGAATCAATGGCACAGCCCGAAGCGCATCGTACGTCCTCGCCTGACGAGGGTGCTACGGCGTCGCCGCCCGTCCGGGAAGTGGCATCCGCATACGGGCGGGAGCCTGAGCTGAGCGAGGCCGAAGCTGCGTTGCGAGCAGCCATCGACGGGCAGGGCAGCGCCGTCTTTTTCCGCGGCGAAGCCGGCATTGGCAAATCCCACCTGGCCGAGCACGTGCTGGCTCTCGCTCATACGGTCGGCTGTGTAGTGTTGGAGGCTCGTTGTTCGCAGCTCGAGTCGTCGGTTGCCTACCAGCCGATCCGCGACATCCTGGAGCAAGCGAGCCGCGTACCAGACGCAGGGGAGTTCATAAGGCGGTCGCTCTATCTCCGCCACATTCTCTACGGTGCTTCGGGAGAGGGGCCACTCGCGTCCGATCCGCACCTGCTGCAAACAGAACTCTTCGGTGAAATGCACCGGCTGATGCAAACACTGGCCGAGCAGCAACCGGCGGTAATCTTCCTCGACGATCTGCACGCGGCCGATGGTGACACGATACGGCTCGTACACTACCTGGCGCGCCGGATCTCCGGGACACGGTGTTTGCTCATCGCGACATACCGCCGCGAAGCCTTCGAACAGGTTGCTGCAATATTTGAGCTGGTTGCGAGCCTTCGGAGGGATGGTTCGCTGCTTGAATTGGATCTGGAGCCGCTGGATAACGAAGCAATGCAGCAGCTGGCAGGACAGCTCCTGGCCCCGCACCCTGTCGCCCCGGCGTTGATTGAAGAAGTCATCGAGCGGGCAGAGGGAAATCCCCTCTTTGCGGGAGAGCTCATTCGCACATTCGTCCGCGAGGGGTGGGCACGCCTGGTCGAAGGCCGTTGGGAACGGCAGCGCTCAGGCATGGTGCCAATTCCCACCGCAGTTCACGACCTGGTCGACCTTCGCTTTCGCAAGCTCAGCCAAACCGCGCAGGAGGAACTTCATCTCGCTGCTGCCATGGGCCGTGAGTTCGACTTCCAGGCCCTGCGCCAGTCGCTTGCCTCGACCCGCGGAGATCCACTGGACGCTCTCGACGAATGCCTTGAGGCCGACATCGTCGAAGAGACCCCCGGCGGCTACCGCTTCCGGCACGACCTTTTCCGGGAGGCCGTGTACAGCCGCCTGAGCCGCGCCCGAAGGGAATTGCTTCACAGGCGGCTGGCCGAATCGTTCGCCACACGGTGGAAAGAACCGCTCGAGAGCCCGGATGTCGAGGCGATCGCGCGGCACTACGCGCTGGGTGATGAGCCGTGGTATGCAGTGCCCTTCCTGGTGCAGTCGGCGCGAAGGGCCGCGAGCGTTTTCGCGAACGACCATGCGATCGGCCTGTACCAGCAGGCGCGGGAGATCTCCGGGGAGCATCCGCGCGCGGTGGACGTGCGGGACCAGGCGGCAGCCGCCGACGGCATGGGCGACCTGGAGCGCCGGCGGGGCAATCTGAAACGGGGCGTGGAGCTGTTCGAGGAGGCCAGCAGGCTCTATGGCGAGGCCGGGGACA
>SLAK01000362.1 GCA_007126855.1 Dehalococcoidia bacterium
CCTGGTCTGTAACGCCGACGAAGGCGACCCCGGCGCATGGGTCAACCGCATCCTCATGGAAGGCGACCCCCACCTCATCATCGAGGGCCTGCTCATCGCCGCAGTCGCAACGAACTCCCGCGAAGCCTACATCTACCTCCGCTACGAATACCCGCTCGCCTTTGAGCGCATGCAGACCGCCGTCAACCAGGCCTACGAAAAGGGCCTCCTCGGCGCCAACATCCTTGGCACCGGCCTCGATTTCGACATCATCTGCTTCCGCGGCGCCGGCTCCTATGTCTGCGGCGAAGAGACCGGCCTGATCAACTCGATCGACAGCTATCGCGGCATGCCACGCATCAAGCCGCCCTTCCCGGCGCAGGCTGGCCTCTGGAACAAGCCCACCAACGTCAACAACGTCGAGTCCTATGCCAACGCGCCGCTCATCCTGCGCAATGGCGCCCTCTGGTGGAGCTCCGTGAGCGACCAGAAGGACAAGGGCACCAAGATGTTCAGCTTCTCCGGCGCCATCAACCAGCCCGGCTGCATCGAGATTCCCTACGGCCCGACGGTCCGCGAACTCATGGAAACCTATGCCGGCGGGCTCAAGGAAGGAAGCACGCTCAAGGGCTACCAGCCCGGCGGCCCGCTCTCGGGCATCCTCCCCGCCGAAGATGCCGACCTGCCTCTCACGCTCGATCCGTACCGCGAAAAGGGCATGTTCCTCGGCTCCGGCGGCATCATCTTCTTCGATCAGCACACCAGCATCGTCGACCTCTGCCTCTGGATGGTCTCCTTCTGCGAATTCGAATCCTGCGGCCGCTGCACCACGTGCCAGGGCGGCTCCGCGCGAGCGACCGAGTTGCTCCAGAAGATCGGCAATGGCACCGCCCGCGAATCCGACCTCGACCGCCTGCGTGACCTCATCCAGACACTCGTCTGGTCCAACTGCCTCCACGGCCAGTTCACCATGACTTCCGTGAAGCTCGCGCTGATCTACTTCGAAGACGAGTTCCTCGATGTCATCAGGAGCAGGCGCGACCCCACGAAGACACTGCCTGGTTTGTTGCGCTATGTCGTCCGGTCGCAAGCTGACGAGCAGCTCCCCGCGGCAGTGGATATCTGCCCGGCACGGGCCTTCTACGACAACAACGGCACCTGGGAAATCGACGACGAGCTCTGCGTGCGCTGCGGAGCCTGCAAGGAAGTCGCGCCCGATGCTATCGAGGTAGTCGACCGATTCCCCGTCTCCGAACCGGTCGAAGCGGAAGAGCCTGCCGCCGCAGCCGCAGGCTCCTAACCAAACACACAACGGCGGTCACTGGGCGCCGGCAGGGCTCTATGCTGTTGACGCCTCTTCCGTGGCGGACAACAATGGGCCGACTGTCCGCTTCATCGACCCGGCTGATTGATGCTGCCGGGCGATACAATCGTAAGGAGGAAACGCGCTTGGCTGATAGCGCAACGGCGACCCAACCGGAAATCCGTCCCATTGTTCCCCACCTCAGGCTCGGTGCAACGCGTGAAGAGGACCGCCTCTTCGGTAACCGCTGCACCAACTGCAACACCCTCTATGTGGGACCGCGCCTTTACTGCGGCAAGTGCAGCAGCGAAGGCCCATTCAAGGAAGAGATCTTCGGTACCGATGGTGAAGTCTGGGTCTGGTCCATCATTCACCAGGCCACACCCTACGTGAAGGCGCCGTACATCGCCGCCGTCGTCGACCTTCCCGAGGGCGTCTCCGTGAACACCAACATCGACGGCATCGAGCCCGAACCTCAGAACCTCAAATTCGGCATGAAGGTCAAGATGTACACGGAAATCGTGTCGGAAGACAAAGAAGGCAACTCCTACGTTGCCTACAGGTTCCGGCCTGCAGACTAAGCACGCTAAGATCGGAACCGAGCTCGCACGCAAGGAGGAACCATGCGAGAAGTAGCAATCGTCGGCGCATCAATGATCAAGTTCGGTCGCTATCCCGACCGCGATGTCGCCCAGCTGTCCGCCCAGGCGGGCCTTGAAGCTCTCAAAGACGCCGGCGCTGAGATGAAAAACATCGAAGCGCTCTACAGCGGAAACCTGTACCAGACCAGTGGCTCCGGCCAGCGCATCCTTCAGCAGATGGGCCAGACCGGCATCCCGGTCGTCAACGTTGCTAACGCCTGCGCCACCGGTTCCACCGCCTTCCGCGAAGCCTATTTTGCCGTCGCTTCCGGCGCCTATGACATGGTCATGGCCCTCGGCAGCGAGCAGATGGGCAAGCAGGGCCTCCTTGGCTCCCGCGGCGACCCCGCAACCAGCCTCGAAGGCCGTGTCGGCTCCTACATGATGCCTGCCGTCTTCGGCATGGCCGGCATGGAGCATATGCGTATCCACGGCACCAGCCAGGAACAGTTCGCGCTCGCCAGCGTGAAGAACCACTGGCACAGCACCAACAACCCGCTCGCCCAGTACCAGAAGGAATCGCCGCTGGATGAAGTGCTCAACAGCCGCGTGATCGCCTATCCGAACACGCTGCTCATGTGCTGCCCCACCGGCGACGGCGCCGCCGCCGCCATCCTCTGCTCCGCTGAGAAGGCAAAGCAGTTCACCACCCAGCCCATCAAGATCGCGGCCAGCGTCCTTACCAGCGACCCCTATAGCGACCGCGACCTCACCCTGCCCGACATCAGCACCCTCACCCGCAACGCCGCCAAGATCGCCTACGAGCAGGCCGGCGTTGGCCCTGAGGATCTGGACCAGGTCGAGCTGCACGACTGCTTCGCCACTGCCGAGCTGCTCCATTACGAGAACCTCGGCCTTTGCGGCGACGGTGAAGCTGGTGCTCACGTTGCCAGCGGCGCGCCCTGGCTCAACAACAAGATCCCGACCAAGTACGAAGAAGACGTTGCGCCGTATGTGGACAAGGGTTACGCACCCAAGTCCAAGGCCGTCGTCAACGCCTCGGGCGGCCTGCTCTCCAAGGGCCATCCGCTCGGCGCCACCGGTGTGGCCAACATCGCCGAGATCGTCTTCCACCTCCGCGGCCAGGCGGGCGACCGCCAGGTCGAAAACTCCAAGGTCGGCCTCGCACACGTCATCGGCCTGTGCTCGGCCTGCACCATCCACGTCCTCCAGAAGTAAGGCAACAGCCTCTTCAGCAGCGAAGGCAACGGGGGCCGGTTAACCGGCCCCCGTTCTTCGTGTAAGAACTACGCGCTTTGTAAGTGATTTGAGCAAGCGCGGCGCTCCCTCTCCCTTGCAAAGGGAGAGGGAGCCGGGCGTGAGCGACTGTCTTTGAAGTCAAGCCGATACCCATGATTTCTGATCCCTAAGAAGGGCATTAAGAATGGCGAGCAGTTTTCGCGCGACAGCGGCAAGGGCAAGCTTTTTAGCCTTGCCCCGGGCGAGTAATTGCTCGTAGAAGCGCTTCAGGACCGGGTTATGACGGACGGCCACCAGGGCGCCCATGTACAGCGCAGCCCGTACGTTGGCACGACCCCCACCGATGAAGCTCTTGCCTCGCCAACGGCCTGATTGGCGCGTGAAGGGCGCCAGCCCAGCCAGGCTTGCCACTTCCCGCCGGGAAAGCGTGCCCAGCTCAGGCATCTCAGCCAGCAGGGTGCGGGCAACGATCGGGCCAACCCCAGGCACGCTCTTGAGCAGGTCCTCCTTCTCACGCCACGCTGGCGTCTTGCGGATCGCATCATCGAGGTCCTTGTCCATAGCCTTCAGCTCCCGCTCCAGCGCTTTGAGAAGCCGGCGGACGCTCTTCTTGAGCCGTGGGTCACTCAGGCTTTGTTCGCGCTGCCGCTCGGCCACGATCATGCGCACAATCTGCTTGCGGCGCGTTAGCAGCTCGCTGAACAGGCGTGTGGCCTCGTCCGGCAAGGCACGCAGCTCAGGTTTGGTGGCTTCAGCGAAGTGCGCGATGACTGAGGCGTCGATGGGGTCCGTCTTTGCACGCTTGCCGAGAGCCTGAGCGAAGGAGCGGACCTGGGCCGGGTTGACCACAATCACCGGCAGGCCAGCTGCGCCAAGATTCGCTGCAACGACGGGCTTCGAGTCCCCCGGTTGCTTCCAGGGCGATCACCGTGGGTTCCAGGGCCTGCAACTGCTCCACGAGCTCGTCCAGCCCTTCGCCCTCCCGGACCACCCTGAAGGATTCCCCACCTGGACGGACAAACACATCCAGGTGGTCTTTGGAGACGTCGATTCCTACGGAGACAGCGGCCATCGGTTCCCTTCCTTGCATAATCGGGCTTCGCTTGCGGCCCATGCGACTGTCCGGGCTCGATGGAGCGGCGGATGAAGACCCGGGCTCACCCACGGGCTTCCTGGCCCCAAGGGGCTTCGGTCTCCCATCCGCCACCGCGGCTGTCATCCTAACGGAATCGGCCGTGCTCAAGTTACAAGGGTGTTTTGCCCGCCGAGCGGGAGAGGGGTCCAGGGGGTGGGGGCGCCCTACAGTTCCCCTTCGAACTCCGTCAGCGCCTCGTCGATGATGTCC
>SLAK01000451.1 GCA_007126855.1 Dehalococcoidia bacterium
CCATCAACGCCCAGCGCAACCTGAGCAACACCACGCTCCGCATGGGCAAGGTGCTCGAAAAGCTCTCCAGCGGCTTCCGCATCAACCGCGCCGCCGACGACGCAGCCGGCCTCGCCATCAGCGAGAAGATGCGCGCCCAGATCCGCGGCAGCCAGCAGGCCATCCGCAACGCTAAGGACGGCATCTCCATGCTCCAGACCGCTGAAGGCGCCCTGGACGAGGTCCATGCCATCCTCCAGCGCATGCGCGAACTCAGCGTCCAGGCCGCCAATGGCACCTACGCCAACAACGGTCCCGAGCGCACCTCCATGGGCGAAGAGCTCATCCAGCTCCGCGATGAGATCAACCGCATCGCCCAGGCCACCGAATTCAACGGCCAGAAGCTGCTCAGCGGCGACCTCGGCGGCATCGGAACGATCACGACCGCCGTCGACCCCACCAGCGGCGTCCAGGCCGGTGCGACGCTTGACCACGGCGTGAGCATCGCGGAAGTCGATGTCGAAGGCGCCGATCCCGGTGCCACCTACACCCTCAGCTACGATGCCGGCGCCGGCCAGCTCACCATGACCAATAGCGACACCGGCCAGGCGCAGGTCATCGCCATCGAAGAAACGCTTGATGGCGACACGCTGAACTTCGACCAGCTCGGTGTCTCCATCGTGCTCGACGGTGACACAGCCAACCAGGGTGAAACCGACGACGTCATGGCCGCCCTCGAAGCACTTGACCTCGTGACCGAGCCTGCCATCCCCACCACCCTCGATGCAGAGAACTCCACACTGGTCGTTGGTGCGGAGGTTGGTGATGCCGAAGTTTCCAGCGTGTCCGTCGGCAACGCGGCGCCGGATTCAACCTTTACGCTGAGCTATACCGGTACCGCCGGCACCGATGGCGAACTGACGCTCACCAACCAGGACACGGGCCAGTCGCAGATGATCGTCATCGACGAGCCCGCCGACCTTCCGCTGAACTTCGATGAGCTCGGCGTGGTCATTGACCTCGACAACATGCCAGCGGCTGCCGGCGACATCGATGACGTGATGAACGACCTGGCCGGGCTCACCCTTGCCACCGGCGAGGCCGAGTCCTTCATCACCGAAGCCAGCCTCCACATCGGCGCCAACACCAGCCTGGCTGACAACACCCTCACCCTGAACTTCGAAGCCATGAGCGCCGAAGGCATCGGCCTCGATGCCGGCCTCTTCAGCGATGAGTTCAATGTCGTGTCCAACCCCGATTCGGCCCGAAGCGTCATCGACGCCGTTGACGAGGCCATCGACAAGGTCAACAGCCATCGCGGCAGCTTCGGCGCCGCCCAGAACCGCCTCGAACACACCATCCGCGGCCTCAGCGTCGCAGTCGAAAACCTCAGCGCTGCCGAGAGCCGCATCCGCGATGCCGATATCGCCGAGCTTTCCAGCGAACTCGTCAGCCAGCAAATCCTGCAGCAGGCCGGTGTCTCCGTCCTCTCGCAGGCCAACACCACCCCGCAGGCGGCACTGCAGCTCCTCCAGTAGGCCGAGCAGTCCCGGTCGTCCTCGCGCCCGGCCACCATTGGCCGGGCGCTCCTATTTTGGCGACCAAACGCACCGGGACCGCCACCTGCGCGCCACGCGCCCATTCCCTCAAGGATGGGGGCATCCCATTCGATGATTAGGTAAGTCGCCGAAAGGACAAAGGCCATGGCCGAGTTCAGGCTGAATCCTGTGAGTGGTGTAGCAGTCACCCCCTATAGCGCCCGCGAAGAAAAGCGCCAGCGCTATGGCCCGCCGCGCGGCCGCCAGCGCACACGCCAGCACCTCCGCGTGCCTCGCCTGGTAGAACGGCTGCTCCCGGACCAGGACCCCGAAAACTGCACCGTCGAACTCGAATATGGCGACGACGGATTCCCGGCCGGACTGGTCATCCGCCGCAAAGACACCGGGACCATCTTGCTCGAAATGGGGCCCGAGATTGTCGATTACCTCCAGGGCGACGGGGACGGACAGGGAACCTTCCTGGAACGGAGTGGATGAACCATGACCGACCCTGTGCGCATTGGCGGATTCTTCTCGCTCTTTGACACCGAAGCGGTCCTCACCCAGCTTCGGCGGGCCCGCGAAGTGCCTCTCCACCGGCTCGAAGTCCAGAAGGCGCGAGCCGATGCCCGCAAGGCCGCCGTCGCAGACCTTGCCTCCAAGTTCAATGCCCTCCGCAGCCGCACCAACACGCTCGTCAACAGCCTCTCCGTTTCCCAGAAGAGTGTCGACATCAGCGGCTCCGGCGTCACGGCAAACGCCACGGCCTCCGCACTCACCGGCAGCTTCACCGTCGACGTGCATCAAATCGCCACCGCCACCCGCGCTACTGGCGTGCCCCTCTCCGCCGGCGTCGATGACAATGAGCTGCTCAGTCAGAACACGATGGCTGAAAAGGTCACCGCCGGCAGCTTCACCATCAACGGCGTCAGCATCGACGTCGACCCTGAAGTCGACACGCTCAACGACGTCCTGGCCCGCATCAACAACGACATCCCGGATGTCACCGCCACCCTGGAAAACGACGCTCACGGCCGGCCAAACATCGTCCGCCTGGAGTCCGGCTCGGACATTACCCTGGGCTCAGGGGCCGATACCTCCAACTTCCTTAAGGCGACAAAGCTGCTCGCCTCCCCCGGCACGACGGTGCGCGAAAGCACGGACGGCATCTCTCGCCTCGATCGCTCGGCCAAGATAGTCGACGCCGCCTTCCTTGATGGCCCCCAGGTCACCGGCGACCAGAGCTTCACCATCAACGGCGTCACCATCGACTACAACATCGAGAACGACTCGCTCAACGACGTCATCAATCGCATCAACGGGAGCGGCGCTGGCGTCCGCGCGAGCTACGACTCCGTGTCCGACTCCATCACCCTCCAGCACAGCGACACCGGCTCCATTGAAATCAGCATGCAGGACGATGGCGACGCCGACTTTCTGGAGAAGACCGGCCTGTTGAATGCTACACAGGCCCTCGGCCAGAACGCCGAGTATTCCATCGATGGCGGTCCCACCCAGTACTCCGATACCAACACTGTCCAGGTGCGCTCCGGCGTCAACGTCACCTTCACTGCCGCCACGCCCGAAGGCGAACCCGCCACCGTCAACGTGAAACAGGACACAGATGGCGCCGTCGCCGCAGTCAAAGCCTTTGTCGACGAATTCAACGCCGCCCTCAGCGCCGTCCAGTCCCTCACCAAGGCAGACCCGTCCGAAGACGGCGAATCGGGCATCCTTGTCGGCGATTCCAGCATCCGGCAGCTTGGCGCCTCCATCCGCGGCATCATCACCGGCGTCGCCAACAATATCCCCGGCAACTTCGACCACATGGCCCAGATCGGCCTCACCTTCGGCAAGGTCGGCTCCGCCGTCGGCACTACAAATACCCTGGAGTTCGATGAGCAGAAGTTCCGCGAAGCCCTGGAAAGCGACCCCGCCTCGGTCCAGGCTATGTTCAGCGCCCGCTCCGTCGATGCCACGCTCGAGGACGGCGGTACCTCCTCCATCGAAGCGCTCAGTGGCACCTATTCCGGCTCCAAACCCGGCACCTACGAGATTAGCGACAACGGCAGCGGCGTCCTCACTGTCACCTTCAACCCCCTGGATGGGAGCGACCCCACGACCACGTTCCACAGCATCGAGGCCGGCGAAGACTACACCAACATAATCCCCGGCATGACCGTGCACATCGCCGACACGCTCCAGGAGGGCACAAGCACCATCACCGTCGAGGAAACCAGCAGCTCCATCGTCCAGCAGCTCAGAGGCTTCCTCGACATTCAGGCCGGCCCGGGAGGCGCGCTCGCCCGTCGCCAGGACCGCTACGACGCCATCATCAAGGATGTCCAGCGCCGTCAGGAGGTCATGGAAGATCGCATCGAACGCGAAATGGACCGCCTGCGCGATAAGTTCACCGCCATGGAAATGGCCCAGGCGCGCGCATCTTCGACGCTCCAGTCCCTGGAGGCCATGATGCAGCAGCTCTCACAAATGCGCCCTGGACGATAGTTCACCCCTGAATGCGGGCCCTCACCGATACCCGGCCCGGCCCGCACACTCGACGTTCATGGTGAAACACTTCGCCTGAAAGCCATCCGCACACAGGAGCCCCGCTGATGACCTACAAAGGCGTCAACGCCTACAAAACCTCAACCGTTACCACCGCCGACCCGGTCACCCTGGTCTCGATGCTCTACGATGGCGCCATCAAGGCCGTTCGCAAGGCCCGCCTCCACCACGAAAACGGCAACCGCGAAGGCTTCTACAGCGAAACTGAGCGCACATCGCTCATCCTTGGCGAGCTGCTTGCCGCCCTGGACATGGAGCAGGGCGACCTTCCCCGGACACTCTCCGGCATCTACACCTACTGCATGGCCCGCCTCACCGAATGCACCTTCGACGAACCCTCCAACCTTGACGAAGTCGAG
>SLAK01000060.1 GCA_007126855.1 Dehalococcoidia bacterium
AAACGGGCAGGACGGGGCTGACCATGGAGATGCCCATGGTGGCCACAAACACCGACGCGTAGAGGATGATGAACGGCCGCGAGAGCATGCCGGCTCAGCCTAGCACCTGCACCTCAACCAATCCTCATGATCGTCGCCGGGGTAGAGCGCCCGGTTCAGCCTTCCACGCCGCCAGTATTGCCGCGCTCCTGCGCCAGCCACTGCCATGCCACCAGCGCGCTCGACACCAGGGCGTAGACCGCGAGGCCGCCACTGGCTTTCCTGCCGCGCCCCGCCGGCAGCCCGGCGAGCCACCACAGCGCCGAGGCCAGCGCGAACGCCCCGCCCGCAACGGCCACCACCGTGTCCGGGCGCCGCAACTTCGCCCATGCCAGCGCTGCAAGCCCGCCAACCACCGGGAGCCCCGCCGGGAAACAAACCAGCGCCGTGCCGGCTGCTGTGCCGATGCTTTTGCCGCCACGGAAGTCCGCAAACGCGGGAAAGCACTGCCCGGCGACCACGCCGATCGCGGCCGCATAGCCGCCCGCATCGCCGCCAATGATGTGCCCTGCCCTTGCCCCCGCAGCCCCCTTCACCACCTCGCCGGCCACGAATGCCGCGCTGAGTGGACGGCCCACGCCATCCGGCCCCGCGCCATTGCCGGACGCGCTCGCGCGGCGCGCGGAATGGCGGACCATCCACGAGCCGATGAGGTAGCCGGCCACACCCGCGACCCAGGTCCGGTACGCCTTGAATAAGAAAGCAAACGCGCGAAACACCGCGCCGATCCTAACGGCCTTTACCCTTTCGCGCTTATTCGCCGCGTAACACTTCGCGCACAACCGGCAGGAGCGCCTGCTGGCCCTCCGGCGTCGGGATGATCTCCGGTGTCGGCGTCGCTGTGGGAGTGGGGGTCGCCGTTGGCGTGGGCGTTGGTGTGGGGCTGGGCGTCGGCGTCGGCGCGAGCGGCTGGCAACTGAACGCGCCGCTCAAAGCCATGTGCACGTTCCCGGTGACGGACGGATCGCTCGCAAGGTAGAAGGGGTGATCGATTCCTTGCAGGCCGGCCATCGAAAAGGACCACACCCGCCATTGCCCGGGCTGGGCCGTGATGTCCATGAAGCTCGACCCACCAAAGCGGTTCGCTCCGTGCACCTCCTGCGTTTCGTCGGTCATGTTCACCACATAGACGCGGACCGTCGTATCCCACTGCTGGCTGATGAAACAGTAGTCCGGGTTGAAGCGGATGCCCTCTTCGCCCATGTCCCGGATCTCGATCAGCGGCGTGCCTTCGGGAAGGCCGTGGTCTTCAGGTGTGCTTGGTTCCCAGCCGGCGATCACGGCACCGGCGCCCGCAAGCATCGCCAGTGCCGCACTCAACGCCAGCACCACCCGCTGCCATCGTTGCTGCATGTATCCCCTCACCGGCCTGCCCCGCCACGGGCCGCTCACAACCTACCAACGCCCCAACCGTTAAGGCAACTTGCCGTTCCGCAATGTGCCCCTGCCGAGTAGCCGCGGCCGCCCCTGGCCGCGGGGCAGGCGCACCACGTCCCTTTTCCGCGCATCCCTTCGCCATCGCGCAAAAAGGCCCCGGACAACGCCCGGAGCCTTCGCGTCTGACTGTGCGGGGAAAGACTATCCGCGGGGCAGCCCGAGCCCACGCGTCGCGATGATCCCGCGCTGGATCTCGCTGGTGCCCGCGGCGATGGTCGAAGAGACGGCCTGCAGGTAGTTCGTCGCCTGGTCGTGGAGCTGGTGCTTCGAACCATCGCGGAGCTGGCCGGTCATGCCCAGGAGGTTCATCCCGGTGCGCGCGATGCGCTGGCTCATTTCACTGCCGAAGAGCTTGCTGGCGCTGGCCTCGTGGTTCGGCACCATACCCTGCGCCTGCATCGTCGCCACGCGGTAGGCCAGGAAGGTCCCAACCTGTACTTCCAGCGAGCGGTCGGCCAGCTCGTGCCGGATGTTCTGCCGCTGTTCCACCAGCCGCGGCTCCGACTTCGCCAGCTCCACCAGCCGCTCCACTGAACGGCGCCCGCCCGCAAAGGCCTGGATGCCGCTGCGCTCGAAGTCCAGCGCCACCGCCATGTGGTACCAGCCGCGGTTCACCTCGCCCACGACCTGGTTGGCCGGCACGCGCACGTCCTCGAAGAACACCTCGTTGAAGCCGTGCCGGTCCGCGATGTTGATCAGCGGCCGCACGGTGACGCCCGGCGACTTCATGTCGACGACGAACATGGTGATGCCCTTGTGCTTCGGCGCGTCGGGGTCAGTGCGGGCGGCAAGCCAGCCCCAGTCCGCCAGGTGCCCGCCGCTTGTCCAGATTTTCTGGCCGTTGATGACCCATTCGTCGCCGTCCTTGACGGCGCGGGACTGGAGCGCCGCCAGGTCGCTCCCCGCCTCGGGTTCGGAATAGAGGGTGCACCACCAGTCGTCGGCCGACGTGATCCGCGGGATGAAGCGCTGCTTCTGCTCCTCGGTGCCGTAGAGCATGAGGCTGGGCCCCACCCAGGCGATGCCCATGTTCATGGAAGGGGCGCCGTGGTAGGCCATTTCTTCGTTGTAGACGAGCTGGCGCATATGGCTGGCGCCGCCGCCGCCGTATTCCTCCGGCCAGGCCATGGCGAGCCATTTCCGCTCGGAGAGCTTCTTCTGGAAGCCCATGACGTAGTCGTACTCTTCCTTCAGGCTGGCGAAGCCGCCTTCATCGCCGCGGCGCAGGCGCTCTTCTTCGGGCGGCAGTTCCTTCGCAATAAAATCGCGGACTTCGCCGCGGAAACCTTCGACATCAGACTCATGCTTGAAGCGCATCTCAGCTCCCTTTGTTTTCGATACTTCGTTAGGCGCGAAGCATACCAGACAGGGCGTCTTCCCGCGCTGCCGGAGCCCTTCCATCTTTTGCCGCCGCCCCTTAGCCTTCGCGCCACACCCCAACGACTGGAGCACACCCATGAAAGCCGCGGTCTACTACGAAACCGGAAGCCCCGACGTCCTCCGCTACGAAGACGTGCCCGACCCCGAGTGCCGCCCCGGCGGCATCCTTATCGACGTCAAAGCCATCTCCATTGAAGGCGGCGACCTGCTGCACCGCGCCGGCGGCGAGATGCCTTCCCGCCCCCACATCGTCGGCTACCAGGCCGCCGGCATCGTCCGCGAGGCCGGTGAGCGTGTGAGCCGCTTCAAGCCCGGCGACCCGGTCGTCGCCACCATGGGCGCCGGCTCCCACGCCGAGATCGCCTCCGTGCCCGAACAGTCGGCCTACCACATACCCGAGGGCATGGACCTGGTCGAAGCCGCAGGCGTCCCTATCGCCTTCGGCACGGCCGACGACTGCCTGTTCGAATTCGGCCGGTTGAAGCCGGGCGAGACCGTGCTGGTCCAGGCAGCGGCCGGCGGTGTTGGCCTCGCGGCCGTCCAGCTTGCGAAAGCTTCGGGCGCGACCGTCATCGGCACTGCCTCCAGCGAAGACAAGCTCACCCGCCTGCGCGAATATGGCCTCGATCACGGCATCAACTACAAGGAGCAAAACCTGGCCGAGGAGACCATGCGTCTCACCGAAGGCAAGGGCGCCAACCTGGTCGTCGATCCCGTCGGCGGCCGTACTCTCGAGGCGAGCATCGCCGCGCTCGCCTACCGCGGCCGGATCAGCTGGGTCGGCAATGCCGGCCGCGACCAGGACCCGCCCGTTGTCTGGCCCATCATGCAGAAGAACGGTTCGCTCACGGGCGTCTTCCTTGGCGCGGAGTTCGCATACAACCCGCAGCGCACCCGTGCAATGATCGAGCGCCTGATCGAGCGTGTGCACAGCGGCGAACTCAAGTCCGTCATCGACCGCACTTTCCCGCTCAGCGAAGCCGCCGAAGCGCACCGCTACATCGAGGGCCGCTCCGCCTTCGGCCGCGTGGTCATGGTGCCGTGACGCTTGATGTCATCCGCCTCACCACGGGTGAAGCGCTCGACCGCTACGCCGCCATCCCCATGGTTCTGGAGGTGGCGAGCTACTACGCCGTCGAGGCCGCCCCGGATGATGCGGTCGGCATCGTCCTCCGCGAACGTTCCGTTCCGATCCCTTACGTCAAAGACTACGACCAGCAGGACGGCGGCCCGGCCACCTGGCCGGGTCGTTTCGACCTCTCCGAGTGGAATATCATCATGGCCGTCGACGATGGCCGGGATGTCGGCGCCGCTGCCGCCTGCCCCGGGTTCCCCGGCGACCCCTCGAGTGCCGCCGTACTCTGGGACATCCGTGTGGAGGCCGGCTCACGGCGCAGCCGTATCGGCACGGTCCTGGTCCGCGAGCAGTGTTCATGGGCCCGTCGCAACGGCTACGACTGGCTGAAAGCGGAGACCCAGAATGTCAACGTGACCGCCTGCCACTTCTACCGCCGGCTTGGTGGCCGTCTGGGCGCCATCGACCGCTTCGCCTACGCT
>SLAK01000182.1 GCA_007126855.1 Dehalococcoidia bacterium
CGGCGCTGCTGGCGCGGACGCGATAGGGCACAGGGAGCGCGCAGGCGCCGGGCTGAAACAACCCGGCGCCCGCGTTGCTCAGGCGAAACGAGTCGCCAGGCGCTTGGTGAGGACGATTTCGCCCTCGGGGATGTAGCCAGTGGCGCCGACGAGGGCGAGGGCTTCGGTGTTTTCGTCGTTCACCATGACGAAGACGTGGCGGGCGCCGGTGCTGAGCAGGTATTGCTCGGCCGCGTCCATCAACTGATGTCCGATGCCCTTCCGCCGGTGGGTGCCGGCGACGGCGACGTGGTAGATGTAGGCGCGCCAGCCATCGAAGGCTGCGATGGCCGTGCCGACGATGTCCTGGTCATCAACGGCGACCAGCACGACGGCGGTGTCGCCGGACATGAGCGCGTCCCACTCGTCGGGTGCGGTTCGGCCGAGGCCGGCTTCGTCCCAGATTGCCTGGATGCGGTCGCGTTCTGCGGCATCGGCGGGGCGGATCTCGATGCGGGTGACTGTTGCCATCGGTGGTCCTCCGTGTGCTCAGCCCTGGGAGAGGATGCGCTCCATGTCGTCGTCGCTGAAGGCGCGGAGCGTTTCGCTGTGGACGTTGCCGGCCTGGGCGATGTTGAAGAGGCCGCCCATCATGGCGTCTTCGCTTGGCGCTTCGACGACAGTGACCAGGTCGTAGCGGCCCTGGGTCCAGTAGTGGGCGAGGACTTTGAAGCCGCGTTCTTCGTTGGCCTTGCGGACTTCGGCGGCGCGGCGGACGGTGCCCTTGATGTCCTTGCGGCCTTCGTCGGTGAAGCGGTAGAGGACGACGTAAGTTGGCATGGCGGTACCTCCGGGAATGGAGACGGGGCGGCAGACGCCCTATTGCTATGCGTATTCTATGGCATGGGCCGGAGCATTCCTATGGGATGGGGGTTATCAAACTGTAGCGCGATGCCCGCCCTGTAAAGGTTTCGTCCGGTCTCGCAGTAGCCGCCGAGTGACTTCCCCATGTGGGTCGGCCAAATGGGTCCAATGGACGTGACAGATGGCCACACTACGGTTAGCCTCATGCAAAGCATTTTGCCTGACGGAGCACTCCATGAAGTTTCACTGGTTCCATCTCATGCCCTATCCGGAGCTGCCGGAGGACTTCCGGCAGACCCACCGCAGCGTGTGGGTCGACCCGGATTCGCGGCTGTTCGACCCCGTCGTGGGGCACCGGATCTATAACGAATACCTGGACACGCTGGAATACGCGGCGGAGCTTGGCTTCGACGGCGTGGGCGTGAACGAGCACCACCAGAACGCCTACGGGCTGATGCCGTCGCCGCAGCTCTGGGCTGCCGCGCTGGCAAGGCGCACACGGGACGCTTCAATCGTGCTGATGGGCCAATCGATCGCGCTCTACAACCCGCCGACTCGGGTGGCCGAAGAGATGGCCATGCTGGACGTGATTTCGGGCGGGCGGTTGATCGCCGGCTTCCCGGTGGGCACGTCGATGGATACGAACTATGCTGTCGGCGCCAACCCGGCGACGCTGCGCGAGAAGTACCGGGAGAACCACGACC
The DNA here is from genome assembly GCA_007126855.1 of Dehalococcoidia bacterium. GTDB lineage: Bacteria > Chloroflexota > Dehalococcoidia > Tepidiformales > Tepidiformaceae > SLAK01. The sequence goes on from SLAK01000182.1 coordinate 1,548, forward strand.
TGATCATCAAGGCGTGGACGGAGCCGGAGATGTTCGCTTGGAACGGGAAGTTCAACAAGCTGCGCTACGTGAACATCTGGCCGCGGCCGATCCAGAAGCCGCACCCGCCGATCTGGATCCCGGGCGGTGGCTCGGTGGAGACCTGGGATTTCTGCGCAGAGATGGACTACAACTACAGCTACCTGAGCTTTAGCGGCTACAAGCGCGGCCAGCAGCTCATGAAGGGTTTCCACGACCGCATCGAGGCGCTTGGCAGGCCGTTCAACCCCTTCCAGGCGTCCTTCGCGCAGCAGATCATCGTCGCGAACTCGATGCAGGAGGCTGAGGACAAGTACTTCGAGCACGCGCGTTACTTCTTCGAGCGCTGCCTGCACGTCTACCCGGGATTCGCCGATGCGCCCGGCTACCGCACGGAGGCGACGATTCGCGCCGGGCTGAAGGCGCAGGTGGGCGGTTCGGCGCTGGCTGTTGGCAAGAGCTTCAAGGAACTGGTGGACGAAGGCTTCCTGGTGGCGGGTTCGCCGGACGAGGTGACGGAGCAGATGGAGCACCTGATCACGTCGCTGAAGGTGGGGCACCTGTTCTGCTTGCTGCACCTGGGCAACCTGCCGCAGGACAAGACGATGGCGAGCACGAAGCTTTTTGCCGAGCAGGTGATGCCGCGGCTCCGCCATTACTGGGAAGACGACCACGAGGACCAGTGGTCGCCGAAGCCGCTACCGCCTTCGGAGCGCGTCGAGCTGCGGCCCGTGCGCCAGCTCACCACGGCATAGGGGGAGGACGATGGAACCGATTTCGACGACGCTTCCGACGGAGGCGAACCCGACAGTCTATTACCGCGGCGGACAGGGTGACGCCGTGCTCGCGCTGCACCACCTTGCCGGGATGCAGGGCTGGGAGCCGCTGCACGCGGCGCTGGCGGAGCAGTTCGAGGTCATCGCGCCCTTCCATCCGGGCTTCGGCCCCACGGCGGACGCGACGGACTTCCGGAACGAGCTGGACCTGGTGCTGCACTACCGCGCGCTGCTCGATGAGCTGGGCGTGGAGCGGGTGCACGTGCTGGGGCATTCGATCGGCGCGTGGATCGGCGCGGAGCTGGCGGCGATCTACCCGGAGCGGGTGGAGCGGCTGATGCTGCTGAACCCGGTCGGCATCTGGGACGATGAGCTGCGCGGCGAAGACCCCTATGCGCAGCCGCCGATGGCCGCGACCGCCGTGTTGCTGGCCGACCCGGAGCGGCGCGACGAGCTGATCCTGCGCCACGGCGAGGTGGACGCCACGGAGAACTATGTGCAGGAAATGAAGGACCTGAAGGCGTCGGCGCGCTTCCTGTGGCCGGTGCCGGACACGGGCGTGGCGCGGCGGCTGCCGCTGATTAAGGCGCCTACGCTGATCGTGACGAGCACGAACGACCGCGTTGTGCCGGCAGCATACGGCGATGTATGGAAGCGGCACATCGCCAATGCGAGCACGGTGACGATTGACGGCGGCCACCTGGTGAACCTGGAGGACCCGGCGCGGGTGGCGGGCCTTGCGGCGAACTTTTTCCGGGGGGCGGAGTAACCCTCACCCCCTGGCCCCCTCTCCCGCCTGGCGGGAGAGGGGGAGTCTTGTGTGCGACGCGGGCGTGCGTGAAAGGGGCCACAGCGACTAAACGCGGCTGTCCCTACAATCCATCCCTATGGACACACGGACCCGCACTACGCCGGAGCTGGAAGCGCTGGTCGAACAGCTCCGCCTTGAACGTCTCGACCAGGACCTGTTTCTCGGTGACCCGGGAAAAGGGGATGGCCGGTTGTTTGGCGGCCTGGTGGCCGCGCAGTCGGTGGCCGCGACCTATGCGACGGTCGAGGACCGCAGCATTCATTCCTTCCACGCCTACTTCATCCGGCCGGGGCGGCATGACGTGCCCATCCGCTTCCTTGTCTACCGCATCCGGGATGGGCGCAGCTTCACGACGCGGGATGTGGTGGCCTACCAGGCGGGCGAGGCCATCTTCCAGGCCTCGATGAGTTTCACGGTCCCTGAGGAGGGCGTCGACGAGCACCAGGAGCCGAAGCCTCCCGCTCCGCCTCCGGAGGAGTGCGAGGCCTGGATGTGGCCGGGGCTGGAACGCGCGAAGGAGGAGGAGCGCAAGCGCTGGTTTCGCAAGCGGCCGATCGCCGTGCTGAACGCGGACCCCGGCTACAAGCTCCTGGGCGAGGAGACACCGCGGCGCCAGGTCTGGATCCGGATGCGCGGCGAGCTACCGGACGAAGAGGTGTTCCATGCGGCGGCGATCGCCTACGCGAGTGACACGGGCCTGCTAAGCACCGCGCGAGGCGTGATGGGCCCGGGGCGGCGTAATTCGGCGAGCCTGGACCATTCCATCTGGTATCACCACCCGCCGCGCTACGACGACTGGCTGCTCTACGCCAGCCAGAGCCCGATCGCGCATTCAGCGCGGGCGCTGATTTACGGCGAGCTGTACCGGCGCGATGGGGTGCGCGTGGCCTCGGTGGTGCAGGAGGGGCTGATCCGGCCGGCGCGGGAGAACGGTTCTTCATCCCGGTAGCGGGAGATTGAGACAGAAAACGTGGCGCTCCTGCTGGAGCGCCACGTTTCGTTTCGTCCCTCGTGCGATGAGATTAGCGGCGCTTGAGCACCGGGTGATTGATCTTGAAGACGCAGCGCGCGTCGCCGCGGGGCCTGTGCTCGACGAGTTCGATTTCGGAGTCGGGGAAGGCGCGGCGGACCATGGCCATTTCCACGTCGCAGACGTCGTTGATGGATTCGACAGCGGCGTAGAGGGGGCAGTGGTTGGTGCAGAGCATGGCCGCGCCGTCCTCGTCGTATTCGACGGAGGGATAGAAGAAGCGGTCGTCGTAGAGGTCGACGGTTTCTTCGAGCCGCTCCTGGGGGTCGTCGGCCTGGACGGCGTAGGCGGCTGCCTGGGCGAAGTCCTCCATTTCGGCCTTGAGCGCATCCTGCAGTGTGGGCGGCGAATTGCGGCGGATTCGGGTGAGGAGGCGGAGCGCGAGTTCCGCGGAGGTGTTGGGGAAGAGGTCGTCGCCTTTGCGGGTGAGCTGGTAGTCGCGGGGGCGGCGGCCGCGGCCGTCGCGGGGGACGCCCTCGAAGCGCACATAGCCTTCGGCGGCGAGGAGGGCGAGCTGGTGGCGGACGGCGCCGGGGGAGAGGTGGAGGTGTTCGGCCAGGTCTTCGACAGTGCCGCCCTGGTGCATTTTGAGGTCGATAAGGATGTCGCGCCGTGTGGGCGCCATACCTTCAAGCACGGTTTTACTCCCAGAAGAAGAGGTGTACGTCATGTCACCCTCCGATCGTTCGGAGACTAAAGGCGACGGGGTGTGGTGACAAGCCCCTTTGGGGATTTGATAGGGCGTTTTGACTTGAAAACTTGTGACATTCGCAGCATGTGGTGCTAATCATCTTTGTCCAGTATGGCAAGCCGGGGCAATTGGTGCGCGTGCCGGACGGGCGACTGGTTAACATGCGGAATACCGCCATGAGTCCCGTCAAAGACAATTTGCACGGCGCGGACAGTGTATATCGGTGTAGTTGTCCTTTCAGCTAGGGGACTGCCCGGATTCGTTAACCGGAAGCCTGTCGGGATACTCACAGCGGCGAAGGGCAGCCCAGGCGAAGGGGCAAGTGGAGCCCCGGCGCGCACCACTCATGCGGCAGATTCGCAGCTAAAGGTGGTGGTGTGGGCACGTAGCGTGAGGGCTTTCCCGGATTCGAGCAAGCGCATGCGGTCTCGATACTCCCGTCAGCACTAACTCTCGGGAGAAAGGGAGACCCATGCGCTGGTTCAACGACCTCGGCATCCAGGTGAAGCTGCTCAGCGGCTTCACGCTGGTCATCGTCCTGACCGCAATCGTCGCGATCGTGGGCATCATCAACCTTCAGTCGGCGGCGGACCGCACGCGGACCGTCTACGGCGAATACCTGCTTGGCGTAGACGCCAGCCGGAGCGTCTTGCAGAGCATGATCGCGGGTGGCCGCGAGCAGCAGAGCGCGATGCTCTTCGCCGATGACGCCGCGCTTCGCGACCAGAACATCGCGATGGCACGGGAGTCTTCGGAAGCGGCGGAGAATCACCTGGCGCGTTTCCGCGAGGCGGTAACGGACCCGGCGATCCTGGCGCAGTGGGACACGGCGAGCGCAGAGGTTGAGCAGGTCATCCAGATGCGCGAAGAGCTGTTCCAAACGATCGAAGCCGGTGAGATTGCGACCGCGCACGAACAGGCGGAGGCCATCATGCCGGTCATCTTTGAGATGAACCAGGCGGTTGGCGAGGTCATTTCCTCCGTGGATGCTGCAGCGGCGCAGGCGGCGGCGGATTCGGACAGCGCGGCGCAGACGAGCCTGGTGCTGCTGATCGGCATTACCATCGTGGCGGCATTGATCGCGTTCGTTGTTGCCTTCTACATCTCTCGCAACGTGAAGCGTTCGGCGACTGAGGTTGCGGAGCGGCTGGATTCGCTGGCAAACGAGGATGCCGAAGCGCTGCAGCGCGGCATTAAGGCCGTGGAACAGGGCGACCTGACGGTGGAGGTGCCGTTCAAGACCGAGCGCATTGCCGACCACGACAACGACGAGCTTGGAAAGGCGGCAGCTTCGATAAACGGGCTGATCGACCGCTTTGGCGTGACGATCCAGGGCTACAACGGCATGCGCGCCGGCCTGAACGAGATCATCACGCAAGTGCGCGACAACGCGATGACGATCCTCTCGTCGTCGGACACGTTGCGGGAGGCATCCGGCCAGATGGCTGGAGCGACGAACCAGATTGCGGAAGCGATCAACGAAGTGACGCGGTCGGCGGTGTCGCTGGCGAACATTTCGGGCGAATCGTCGCAGGAAGTGGAGCGCATGGCGGCGGGCGCCCAGCAGGTTGCTTCGGGAGCGCAGACGAGCGCCTCATCTTCGGCGACGACGAAGGAAGCAGCCTCGGAGATGGGCGAGCGGATCACGCTTGTGGCGAGCGCCTCGGAGCAGGTGGCCGGTTCGGCGGAAGAGAGCCGGACGGCGGCACTGGAAGGCCAGGCGGCCGTGCAGCAGGCGGTGGCGTCGATGGAGTCGATCGCGCAGGCGGTGGACCGGGCGTCGGACACGGTGAACCGGCTTGGCGAGTACGGAGACCAGATCGGGAACATCGTGGCGACGATCGACGAGATTGCGGCACAGACGAACCTGCTGGCGCTGAACGCGGCGATCGAGGCTGCGCGCGCCGGCGAACAGGGCCGTGGCTTCGCGGTCGTGGCGGAGAACGTGCGCTCGCTGGCCGAGCGGACAACGGAAGCGACCAAGGAGATTGGCGACCTGATCTCGCTGGTGCAGTCCGGGACGAAGGAAGCTGTGGACGCGATGGCAGCCGGAGTAAAGGACGTGGAGGCCGGCCGGGAGATCACGGGCCAGGCGGGCTCCGCGCTGGAATCCATCATCGCGTCCGTGCAGTCGTCGGCGGAGCAGATGCAGCGCATCGCTTCCGACGTGCAGGGCCTTTCGGAAGGCGCGGAGAAGATCGTCAACGCGGCGGAGAGCATGGCATCGATCGCGGCGGAATCGGCGACGGGCGCCAACGAGATGGCGGACGGCACGCAGCGCGTGACGGAGGCGGTGCTGCAGGTTTCGGCGACGAGCCAGCAGACGTCGGCTTCGGCGGAGCAGGTGTCGGCATCGACGGAGGAGCTGTCGGCGCAGTCGCAGGAGCTGTCGGCGACGGCGAACCAGATGCGCGAGCTTGCCGACGCGCTGAACAGCGCCGCGAAGCGCTTCAAGGTGGCCAACAGCTAAGGAAGGCGCCAGAAGGCGCTCTCCAGGCAGCCACAGAGAACAGGCCGCTCAATCGAGCGGCCTGTTTTGTTGGGTGTGCGGTGTGTGGTTACTCCGGCAGGCCAGCCAGGAACTCCTCGACAGCGCGGTTGAAGGCTTCGGGCTGGTGGATGTTCGCGGCGTGGCCCGCATCGGGGATGACGACTTTGCGGGCGCCGGGGATCTTGTTGGCCATGTAGTCGGTTGCTGCGTGGTATGGCGTGTCGTCGGCGCCAACGATGACCAGGGTTGACACGGCGATGCCGGGGAGCGATTCGATCACGCGGGAGTCGACCTGGGCGAGCATGCCGCGGGCGGCGCGGGCCAGGCCATCGGCGCTGGTGTGCATGCTGGCGCTCACCTCGTCGCTGCCGCCGACCGCTTCGAGGCCTTTTTCTTCGTATGCGCGGGCGCGGGCGTGGGCGGTTTCGTTCCAGCCATCGCGGGCCTTGTCACTTTTGTAGCCGGGGCCGGTATCGAAAAGCATGAGGGCGCGGACTATCTCCGGGTGCTTGAGGTTGAAGGCGAGCGACATGTAGCCGCCCAGGGAGAGGCCGCCGATGACGGCGCGGTCGACGCCGCATTCGCGGAGGATTGCGGCCATGTCGTCTACGGTGTGGGCTTCGGAATACAGCGACTGGTCGTCGGGGCTATCGGTCTTGCCGTGGCCGCGCATGTCCCAGGTGATGACGCGGTAGCGATCCTTGAAGGTTTGGACCTGGCCGTTCCACATGTGCGAGGTGGATGCGTAGCCGTGGGTGAGAAGGACGGCAGGGCCACTGCCGTGGTCTTCGTAGTAGATGTTGACGCCGTCGCGGTTGAGGGTTGGCATGGTTTTCACTCCCGATCCTGTTTGTCAGGGCGGGATTCTACGCCCCTGGCGGCAGCTGCATCCCGGCCCCGCCCCGCAAGCGGGTGCGGGTGGCGGGGCCGAGGCGAGCTGCTACAGAGCTGAGCAGGGAAGGCGCGGTCCGGCGCCGGCCCAGGCCCGGGGGCCTAGAACATACCAAGTTCCTGGCATTCGGGGACGTCGGCGGCTGCCGCGGCGAGCCGGTCCTCGATTTCCTGCGGGAATTCGAGGTCTTCGTCGAATTCTTCGAAGGCTTCGATATTGCCGGCTTCGAGTTCCTGCGTGACGCGCTCGATGCTGGCGACCCACTGGTCATGGTACTGGCGGACATCGGGCGGGGTGCTGATGCCGGAGAGGTCGTCGGCGAAGTCGCGGAAGAGGCCTGCGGCGGCTTCAGCGAATTCTTCCTCGGCCTCGGGGTCGAACTCAGCTGCGAAGAGGAGCTCGAAGAGGTCTTCGAAGAGAGCGTCGAGGAAGTCGTTGGTGGCGATGCAGAGATCGCGGACGTATTCCTCGTCGGTGGCGTCGTCGTCGCCGTTGCCACAGGCAATAAGCGCGAAGGAGCCGATGAGCAGGGCGGGGATGAGCACTGCCCATCGGGCGGGGGCGAGAAGCGATTTTGGCAAGCTATTCCTCCAGTATCTGGCGCGGGCCTGGGCCCCGGACGCCAATTGCTCATCATTATGGCCGTACCGGGCGCAACGGTAACCTTGATGAGTCCCTTGTGCTCAGGCAGCCGTGTGGGCTATCAGTCGCGGCGAAGCGCGGGCACGAGGGCCTGGTAGGTGGCGGCAGGGGTGGGAGTGTATGGGGGGGTGGGGGTCGGCGTGGGTGTCGCCACCGGGGTGGCCGTGGGGGCAGGGGTAGGGGAAGCATCCAGGATGCCGTAGATGGCGATGAGCCCCTCGATGTCGTCCTGGTGGAGGGAGCGTTTGAGCTGGCCGGTGAAGTAGGTCGGGTACATGACAGCGTCCTGGATGTTGCTGTGGCCGAGGCCCAGCGCATGCCCGAATTCATGGATGGCAACGCTCTTGAGGTCGATAACCACGCCGGAGGTGCCGGTGGTCCACGGCCGGCCGCTGTCGAACTCGATGGCGAATTCGTCGAAGGGTTCCTGGGCGGGCACGCAGGTCATGGCCAGCACGGAGCCGCCGATGTGGGACCAGGTGACGGTGTTCTGCCCGTCGCGTCCGCCGTTGCACATGGTCGCGGGCGCATTGGTGAGGCCGCCGCCGGTGAAGTGGAACCTGGCGCCGCCGGCGAAGTTCCAGGTTTCGGCGGCGGTGCGCATGATGGCTGCGTCGCCTTCCAGGCTGGCCGGTTTGCCGGCGGGATTGTAGGCCCAGGAGGTGGTGTTGCCCTGCCAGCTCCAGCCGAGCTTTTCGAACTGGCCGCTGACTTCCGGCCGGACTTCGACACCGCCGGGGAAGCGTTCGAGAGCGGTGGCCCGGGCCTCTTCGGCGAGCTCGTCGAAGGGCTCGCCGTGCTCGACCAGGAGCAACATCTGGATGTCGACGGCGTCCCAGCCGGCTTCGGCGGGGAAGGCGATGCGGATGTGGACGCCGCGCACTTCGCCGGCCTGCGCGGTGGGGGGCGCGCTGAGCAAAAGCGAGGCCGCCAGCAGCCAGCCGCCCAGTGTGCCAACAATGACCACCAGGATGCCCGCCGCCGCACTCGTCTTGCCCTGTGAGCGTCCGCCTGTGTCCTGCTTCACGCCGCGATCCCCTGTGCGTTGCATAAAGGTCGTCAGCGCGGCGGTTTCGTGCAAGAAATGGGAAAGCCGTCTGTGTGGATGGCGTCGCGGTGCCGCATTGTTGGAAGCGGCCGGAGGCACGAGTGGTGGATAAGCGTCGAGAACACGGAGGCCGTCGCCTGCGAGAGGCGCTCGAAGATCTGGAGGACAGGCGCCGGCGCGGACTGCTGGCGGAGGAGGAGTACCAGGCGCAGCGGGCGAAGCTGGTGTCCGGGGCGCGGGACCGGAGCGGGAAAGCCGGGGTGGTCTCGCTTGCAGTGCTCGGAGTTGTGCTGGGAGCGGCGATGGCTGCGCTGGCGGTGGCGGCGAACGGCGTGCCGGTATGGCAGGGCGGCAGCGGCGTGGCCGGGCTGCTGGCCGGATTGGCCTTTGCGTCGGTGTATTACCGGCGGTGGGAACGGCGGGTGATGCCGTGGGCGCTGGTGGTGGCGGCGTTCTGGCACCTGGCATCGCTTTCGTTGTTCGGGGTGCCGGGCGCGACACTGCTGTTCACGGCCGGGATTGTCGCACTGGCCGGGCGGCGGTGGTGAGGCCGGGCACTTTCCTCTTGGCGCAATACTGGTCAGGCTTCGCACATGCGGATCATCGCGAAGGTGGGGACCAGCATTCTCACGGCGGGGTCGGATCGGCTCGACCTGGAGGCGATGTCGCGCATAGTCGGCCAGGTGGTGCGGCTTCGGGGCGAAGGCCACCAGGTGGCGCTGGTATCGAGCGGGGCGCTGGCCGCGGGCCGGCACCGGCTGGCGCGGCACCTGTCCGCGGGCAAAGAGCCGAGCCGCCAGGCCTACGCGAGCGTGGGCCAGAGCCACCTGATGCAGAGCTGGGACGAGCTGTTCGACTGGCACGATGTGGTGGTGGCGCAGGTGTTGCTCACGCGGCGGGATTTGAGCGACCGGCTGGGTTACCTGAACGCGCGGAACACGCTGCGGGACCTGCTGGAAGCGGGGACGGTGCCCATCATCAACGAGAACGATGCGGTGGCCCTGGACCAGCTGCTGGCGACACGCATCGGCGAGAACGATTCGCTTTCCGCCTACGTGGCGAACTTGCTGGATGCAGACCTGCTGGTGATGCTGACGGACGTGGACGGGCTCTACGACCGCGACCCGCGGCTCTACCCGGATGCGACGCTGCTGACAAAGGTCGACCGCATCGACGCGGCGATCGAAGCGGCGGCGGGCGGGACGCAGGGCGTTGGCACCGGCGGGATGATCACCAAGCTTACGGCGGCGCGGATGGCGACCCATGGAGGCGCCGACGTGATCATCACGAACGGCAGGGAGGCCGAGGCGCTTATCGTGGCGGCGACGGCGCGGGACCGCGGCACGCGCTTCACGGCGTCGGAATCGAAGCTGGAGAGCAGGAAGCGGTGGATCCTGGGTAGCATGACCCGGAGCGGGGCGATCGTGGTGGACGAGGGGGCAGTGGCGGCCTTGCGGCGGAAGGGGCGGAGCCTCTTGCCGGCGGGCATCAGCAGCGTGGACGGGGTGTTCGAGCGAGGGGAGTCGGTGGAAGTGCGGGGGCCGGGAGCCGAGCGGCTGGCGGTGGGCATCAGCAATTACAACAGCATGGAGCTGGAGCGCATCCGCGGGCAGCGGAGCGACCGGATCGCGGACACCCTGGGCTATTCCTACGGCGACGAGGCGATCCACCGGGACAACCTGGTGTTGCTTTAAGGGATTATTCGAATTCGTGCGCTGGCAGGTCCGGCGACGGGGTAGTTTCGATGATGCCGCGATAGCGGGCGCCAAGGGACGCGGCGATGGCGCGCGCGGCATCGGGGATGGAGGGGGGCAGGATTTCGCCGGCGCGGATGCCGGACTCCGTCTGCCGGTCGAGCCCAGGCCCGCCGACGAAGACATGGCGGGGGCGCTGAAGCCTGGCCAGGCGCCGGGCGATGAGCCACATGGAGGAGACTGCGGTGGCGGTGGTTGCGACCAGGCAGGCGGCGTCGGCATCGACGGCCTTGCAGGCAGCTACCATCTCGGCTTCGGGGACGTCGGCGCCGAGCACGACGAGGTTCAAGTCCCAGTCGAGCAAGAGCAGCCAGAGGGCAAGCATGCCCAGGTCGTGGTGTTCGCCGACCGCGCAGCCGAGGACGAGCACGGGGGCGCCGGGAGACACGGGACGGCGCTCATCCACGCGGGATACGAGAATCCGGCGCACGATCTCGGACGTGAAGTGTTCGCAGGCGACGCCGATCTCGGCGCGCGCCCAGCCCTCGCCGACTTCGTGGAGGAGGGGCATGACGACGCCGTCGATAGCCTCCTCATTGCTGGATTCAGCGAAGGCGCGACGAAGCTGCTGCTCGAGCCGCTGACCATCGAATGCGCGCACGGCATCAAGGAGGGTTTCGACGATGGGGCTGGCGGCAGGCTGCGCGGAGGATTCGTCGGCCGCTGGTAGTTCGATGCGACCGGAGCTGACGGCGGCGCGCGCCGCTTCATCCGCGGGGATGCCGGAGTCGATGAGGCGGGCCATGACGCGGATGACGCGAAGGTCGTCGTCGTTATAGAGGCGGCGGCCTTTGGGGGAGCGCGCCGGCGCGGGGACGCCGTGGCGGCGTTCCCAGGTGCGGATGCGGTGTTCGGAGACGCCGGTGGCGCGCGCGGCGGCCTGGACGGTGTACTGCATGGTGTGAGGGTAAAAGTTTGCCAAAAACTCGTCAACTGGTATTGACAACTTCGTCACCGGGCAGCAAAGTAAGGATGCCAGTGACAAACTTTTGACGAAGTCCTGCGCAGGGCTGCTGGCACCAAGGACGAGGAGGTCCAAACCAACCCATGAAACGCAGCATTATCCTGGGCGGGCTCGTTGCCGCGCTCGCAGCATTTTCGTTTGGCACAGTATCGGCGCAGGAAGGAGGAGAGGACGCGCGAGTCCGCGTACTCCACGCCTCGCCGGATGCGCCGGCAGTTGACATTTACGTAGAGGGCGCCGAGGCGGTCAGCAACCTGGCCTTCGGCGACATTACCGGTTATCTCGACCTTCCGGCGGGCGACTATGGCGTCGAAGTGTTCCCGGCCGGAGCTGGCGGGGAAGGCGACGCGGTCATTTCAGCCACGCTGACGCTCGACGCGGGCACCGACTACACGGTGGCCGCGGTGGGGCTCCTGGATTCGATCGAGCCGCTGGTCCTGATTGATGACAACAGCGCTCCTGCCGAGGGGCAGGCGCATGTCCGCTTCGTCCATGCTTCGCCGGATGCACCGGCGGTCGACATCTCGGCCGCTGGCGCGGGCGTGGTGATTTCCGATGTGGCCTTCCAGGGAGCGAGCGACTACCTGCCGCTGCCGGCCGGCTCCTACGACCTTGACGTGCTGGTGAGCGGCACCGACACGGCGGCCCTTTCGGTCCCCGGCGTCGCTGTCGAAGGCGGCAACGTCTACACGATTTTCGCCCTTGGCCTGGCCGATGGCACGCCAGAGCTGAGCGCCAAGGCTGTCCTCGATTCGACCCATGCGGCGCCGTCCGCGCCCCACACGGGCACGGGCATGGCCAGCGATGGCGGCAACTCCGTCTCCTGGCTGGCGTTGATGGTGGTGGCCGCGATTGGCGTGATGGGCGTCACTGCTGGCACCATCGCCGTCCGGAGGAGCGCGGTTCGCTCCTAGGTCCCAGCCGGGTGGGCTCCTTCCCCTGTGGCCCGGGTTGCTTGCAGCCCGGGCCTTTCTTCGTGGGCGCAAAACTCCCGGGTCTACTCGTGTTGTATGGAATAGTTAATCGTTTCGCATCTACTTGTTAGTTAATCGTTAGTCAGCGGTGAGACCATCATTTGGCACGCAACACCAAGTAGAGGACGAGGAGGTCCCACAATAATGAGACGAAGTTTTTTCCTGGGCGGCTTGCTTGCCGCCCTGGCCGTGTTCACGGTGGCCACGGTTTCGGCGCAGGAGGGCGATGCACGCGTGCGTGTGCTCCATGCGTCTCCGGATGCACCGGCCGTAGACATCTACGTAGATGGCGGGGAAGCCATCAGCAACCTCGCGTTCGGCGAGATCACCGACTATGTGCCGCTTCCCGCGGGCGACTACCAGGTTGAGGTGTTCCCGGCTGGTGCTGGCGGCGAAGGCGACCCGGTGATTTCCGCGGCGCTGACGCTGGACGCGGGCACGGATTACACGGTTGCGGCGACCGGTCTGCTCGAGAACATCGAGCCGCTGGTGCTGGTCGATGACAACAGCCCGCCGGCGGAAGGCCAGGCGCATGTGCGCTTTGTGCATGCTTCGCCGGATGCGCCGGCGGTGGACATTGCCGCTGCCGGCGTTGGTGTTGTCATTTCGGATGTGGCCTTCCAGGGGTCGAGCGATTACCTGCCGCTGGCGGCGGGTTCCTACGACCTGGAGGTGCTGGTGAGCGGCACCGATACCGTTGCCCTGGCTGTGCCGGGTGTCGCCGTCGAAGCCGGGAATGTCTACACGGCGTTCGCGCTGGGCCTGGCCGAGGGTGAGCCGGAGCTGTTCGCGCTGCTGGTGCTGGACGCGTCGCATGTGCCAGATGTGCCCGTGGTGGGCTCGGCGGGCCTGGTTGCGGAGAACACTAGCGGTGGCTCGCCGGTGCTCTTGCTCGCGGTGGTGGCTGGCATGTTAGCGCTGATGGCCGCTATCGCCGGCACGGTTGCGGTGAAGCGCGGGGCCGTGCGTTCCTAACGTCCACGGGGGTGGACTCCTTTGTTGGGCCCGGGCTGCACGCAGCCCGGGCCCCGCTGGTTTGGCGGCTACAATGGGAGAGCGATGGCCGGACAGCTTACGGAGGCAGAGGTCACGGCGGCGCGCGATTACCTGGAGCGGCAGCCGGAGGTGGAGCTTGCCTACCTTTTCGGGAGCCATGCGGAAGGGCGCGCGGCGCCGGGAAGCGATGTGGACATCGGGCTGGTGACCCGGGCCCCGCTGGGCCACCGGCGCCGGTACGCGATGCAGTATGACCTGCAGGAGCTGCTGGGCCGCGACGTGGATCTCGTGGACATGGAATCGATGCCGATAGAGTTCCGGTGCGCGATCATCGGACGGCAGCGGCGGATCGTTGAGCGCAGCCTGGAGGCGCGAGTAGATTTCGAAGCGCGTACGATGAGCCTGTACGCGGATGCGGAGCCGCGACTACGGTGGCAGCGCAAGCGCATTCTGGAGGGGCCGCGACGTGAGCGACGAGAGCAGCGGGCTCGATCACTTGCTGAGCTACATCGACGAACAGCTCGAGCAATTGATGAGTCTCTCGCAGCTTCCACGAGACGAGTTCGAGCGGAGCGAGACGCTGCGGCTGGTGGCGGAGC
>SLAK01000342.1 GCA_007126855.1 Dehalococcoidia bacterium
CCGCCCTCGCGGTGATGTCTCGCGATTCTCCGTTCGCCCCCAATGCTCCATGCTGGAAACGTGAAGTATCCGGTAGTCCTCTTCGACATCGACGGCACCTTGCTCGATACCCGCGAATTCGTGCTGGCCAGCTTCGAATTCGCCTTCGTCTCCCTGGGCTTCGCGCCCCCAACCCGCGAAATGCTCGTGCCCCAGATCGGCCGCAGGCTCGAAGACATCTACGCCGACTTCGCCGGCGGTGAATTCGCCGACGACCTCACCGAGATCCACCGCAGCTTCCAAACGGCCAACCTTAACCTTGCCGTCGCCTACGAAGGCGTCCCAGAAACCCTGGCGAGCCTCGATGCCGAGGGCGTTCGCATGGCCGCCATCACCAGCCGCTCCCGCCGCACCTCAATCCACTCCCTCGACCGGGCCGGCATCGGCCGCTTCTTCGATACCGTCATCTCCGCCGAAGACACGCCCGCGCTCAAACCCGACCCCGCTCCCCTCCTGGCTGCCCTCGAAGCGCTCGGCCTCACGCCCGACGCCGGCGTCGCCATGGTCGGCGACACCGCCCACGACATCCAGGCCGGCCGCGCCATCGGCGCCCTCACCATCGCCGCCGCCTATGGCTTCCACGGCGACACCGTCCACGAAGCCACCCCGGATGTGCTGATCAACGATATTGCTGAGCTGCCTGCCGCGCTCGGCCTCCCCGGCCCCGAGCCCCTTCCGCAGGCACGCCGGGAGCCGTAGGCTAGCCACACAATCGCCCTTCCCGGAGGTTCCCGTGGCTTCGTTCAACGACATCCTCTATTCCGTCGAAGACGGCATCGCCCGCCTCACCCTCAACAAGCCCGAAAAGCTCAACGCCCTCTCCTGGAGCACCTGGGCCGAAATCGAATCCGCCATCCGCATGGCCGAAGACGACGACAATGCCAAGGTGGTCGTCATCACCGGCGCTGGCCGCGGCTTCTGCGCGGGCACCGACCTCACCAGCACCCAGGACGAAAGCGAATGGCACCCCCGGCCCTTCGCCGGCCGGGAAGGCATGATGCGCTCCCGCTTCCGGGGCACCGAGCTCGTCTACAACTGCAGCAAGCCCACCATCGCTGCCGTCAACGGCGCCTGCGTCGGCGCCGGCTTCTCCCTGGCGCTCGCCTGTGACATGCGCGTCGCCTCCGAAGCCGCCCGCTTCAGCGCCATCTTCGTCAAGCGTGCCATCGTCGCCGATACCGGCTGCACGTGGTTCCTCCCCCGCATCGTCGGCATGGAACAGGCCCTGCGCATGATGTACACCGGCAAAATGGTGCCCGCCGATGAAGCCCTCCGCATTGGCCTGGTCGGCGAAGTCGTCCCGCCGGACCAGCTCGAAAGCCACACCACCGCCCTGGCCCGGGAAATCGCCACGGGCCCCTCCGTCGCCATCGAGCTCATGAAGCGCCTGGCCCACGAATCGCAGGACAACCCGCTCCACACCCAGATCGAGCAGGAGCAGTTCCTCCAGCAAATCACCCACGCCACAGAAGACGTCGTCGAAGGCCGCCAGTCCTTCCTCGAAAAGCGCGAGCCCGTCTTCAAAGGCCGCTAAGCGACGGCACGCTGTAGCCGCGTCCCCCTGTGGGCGCGGGTCATGGCCCGGCTACACCACGCTGCGCTAACCGCCGACCGCGCCCCCTACTGCCGCTCCGCTGCCGTCACAAACATCAGCGCCGTCGTCTCCGCGTCTTGCTCCGCCCCTTCGTACACGAAGAGCCGATACTCCACGCCATCGCGCTCGAAGTCCCACACGTCCACAGCATCATCATCCTCATACCCTGCCAGCGAGCCCGCCGCTATCGTGAACGCCGGCTCCACGTACCGCGCATCCGGGTCCACAACACCCGCGCGGAAGCCCGGCCGCTCCGTGAACCAGTACTCCATCACGTAGCCCGGCTCCTCACCGTTGGGCCGCTCGATTGTCGCGCGGTACAGCGCCACGCGCCCCAGGTAGCCCTCCATCAGCTCCCGCGAAGGCTGCAGCAACACCAGCGCGATGCCGTCCTCCCCCACGCCCAGCGCGTCTTCCAGCGAGTTTTCCGCCATGATCGCTTCCGCAGAAGATGGCAGCGCCGGGATCGCCAGCAGCATCCCCGGCTCCAGGTCGGCGTCGCTCACCTCGTTCAGCTCGCCGATCTGCTCCGGCGCCAGGTAACCCTCGTCGTCACCCACCGCCGCGTCGAACATCCCGGCAATGCTTTCCAGCGTGTCGCCTTCCGCCACCACGTACAGGAAGTGCTCCGGGCCAACGGCAATCCCCAGCGCCGGCGATGGCGTTGGCGTGTCAGCCGGCTCTTCGGTCGGGGTCGGCTGCGGCGTCGGCGTTTCCAGCGTGCTCTCACCGGTGGACGGCGTCGGTGTGGGCGTCGTCTCCACGGTGCCGCCCTCGTCTTCGCACGCAGCCAGGGCAAAGATCAGCAGCGCGGGCAGCGCCGCGCGCACCGCTAACGAAAGTCCATTTCGCACAAGGCATCCCCTCGTGCCGGCTCCAGCCGGCTCTTGCCCCCGCCTGCCAGCCAGCGTGCCACAGCACCCCCTCGCGGGCTACCCGAGGGAAAAGGGAACACAGCGGGCCAGCTTGTATACTGTGCCCACGCGCGCCCATCGGCGCCTTTACCACGCTGACACAGGATACGGACCAATGCCTCGACACCCCAACGAAGCCCTCTTCGAAGGCGAAAAGCCTTTCCCCATCATCCCCACCTGCGAACACTTCGCCGGCACCGATGTCCGCATCGAAAAAGCCTTCGAACTCCAGGAAAAGACCGGCCCCGTCTTCGATATCACCATGGACTGTGAAGATGGCGCTCCCACCGGCCGTGAGCGCGAACACGCCGAAATGGTCGTCCGCATGCAGAACAGCGACGCCAACAAGTTCAACCAGGCTGGCGTCCGCATCCACGACTACACCCACGAGCACTGGAAGGACGACGTCGACATCATCGTCCCCGCCGCCGGCGAGCGCGTCGCCTACATCACCATCCCCAAGCCGACCAAAGCCTCGCAGATTGCCGAGATGATCGACTACATCCGCAACGCCGCGGCTCGGGCCGGCATCAAGCGCGAAATCCCCATCCACGCGCTCATCGAAACCCACGGCGCCCTCCGCGAAGTCTGGGAAATCGCCACCCTCCCCAATGTCCAGGTCCTCGACTTCGGGCTCATGGACTTCGTCAGCGCCCACCACGGCGCGCTCGGATCCTATGTCATGCGCTCGCCCTGGCAGTTCGACCACGCTATCCTCCGCCGTGCCAAGGCCGAGACCGTCGCCGCCGCGCTCGCCAACGGCGTCGTCCCCGCCCACAACGTCACCCTCGAGCTCAAGGACACCGAGGTCATCTACAACGACGCCAAACGCGCCCACGACGAATTCGGCTTCCTGCGCCAGTGGTCCATCTACCCGGCCCAGATCGAGCCCATTGTCAAAGCCATGCAGGCAGACCTCAGCGAACTCGAAGCCGCCGAGGCCATCCTCCTCAAGGCCTACGAAGCCGACTGGGGCCCCATCCAGCACGAAGGCGACCTCCACGACCGCGCCACCTACCGCTACTACTGGGAACTCCTCCAGCGCGCACGCCTCCAGGGCGAGAAGCTTCCAGAAAAGGTAGAGAAAGCCTTCTTCAGCGAGGCCGCGCCCGTCTCGTAGCCGCGGCGCCTACCAGGTCCGCGCCCAGCCAATGCGGCTGTCGAGTATCCGCACCATCGTGTGCTCGACAGCCGCGAAGCCGTGCTTCCGCCAGAAGGGCCCGCCCGTCGGGTTCGCCGCATGGTAGTGCAGCGCGCAGTGGTGGAAGCCCTGCTCCGCCATCCATTCCATCGCTTCGCTCAGCAGCGCCTCGCCCACACCCCCGGTGCGCGCGTCGGAGGCGACTATCCCCTGGTAGAGGTACACCACCCCGTCGCCCTTCAACTGGGGCCCCAGGAAGATTGGCGGGTTCTGGAAGGTCAGCATCCCCGCCGGTCGCTCGCCCTGGAAGGCCACCAGGTGCGCGTTGCTCTCGATCCCGATAAGCGCCTTCTGGAAACGCTCCGTCTCCTCGTCGGTCAGCGGGTCCAGTGCCATGAAGATCGGCGGCTCGCTGTGGTAAGCCGTAAGCTCGTGCTCCAGCTTCATCACCGCGTCCATGTCCTCCGCGTCCACCTGGCGGATATCCACCCCCGCCGGCCGCGAGGCCGACCCCGGCTGCACCCGCGCGAACGCCGTGACCATCTTCCGCCCGAAGCCAAGGTTCACCAGTGCCTCGTGCGCTTCCCGGTCCGTGTCGTAGACATGGAAGCTGTGCGCCACGAAACCCGTCCGCACCCAGTCCCGCGCCATCGCCGAATACAGCGCGCTATACACCGCGAACGCGTCCGCATCCGGGTCCGCGCCATGCAC
>SLAK01000438.1 GCA_007126855.1 Dehalococcoidia bacterium
AGCCCCGGCAACGACACATGGTTGAAGCAATCCCGCACCGCTCGCACCGCCGCTGTCGTCGCATCGCCGCCGTGCAAATCAGCTCCCGTCCCCAGCTCCACGACAAATGTCCGCATCGCTTTCCTCCTTCGTCTGCGCAGCGAAGCATGAGTAGACGGGAGTGTACGCGCCAGCTTCACCGCAGGCCGCAACCCCTCCCGTATCATGGCCGCCAGCATCAACCAGGGCGAAGGAGGCTGCTATGACCGAGGCCCAGTTTCCCGATGGCTTTCTCTGGGGCGCCGCGACCGCCTCCTACCAGATCGAAGGCGCTGTTCAGGAAGACGGCCGCGGCCAATCCATCTGGGACACCTTCTGCCGCCAGCCCGGCAAAGTGCAGGACGGCGCGACCGGCGATGTCGCCTGCGACCACTACCACCGCTGGCGCGACGACATCGCCCTCATGCGGGAGCTCGGCCTCCAGGCCTACCGCTTCTCCGTCGCCTGGCCGCGCATCTATCCCTTCGGCAGCGGCCCGCTCAACGAGAAAGGCCTCGAATTCTACGACCGCTTGGTCGATGGCCTCCTCGATGCGGGCATCGACCCCATGATCACCCTCTATCACTGGGATCTGCCCCAGGCGCTCCAGGACCAGGGCGGCTGGGCCAACCGCGAAACCGCCGAACACTTCGAAGTCTATGCCCGCACCCTCTTCGAACGCTTCCGCGGCCGCGTCAAGAAATGGGTCACGCTTAATGAGCCCCTCATCGTCGCCCAGTTCGGCCACCTGGCCGGTGTCCTGGCTCCGGGCATCCGAAGCCACGCCACCACAGCCCGCGTCGCGCACCACCTCCTGCTCGCCCATGGCCTGGCCGTCCAGGCCTTCCGCGACATGGAAATGGAAGGCGAGATCGGCATCACCAACGCCAACACCGCCTACGAACCCTACGACGACACGCCCGACAATCTCGCCGCCTGCGAGCTGGCCCGCGATTTCGATTCCCGTCTCTACCACGACCCCATCTTCGGCAGGGGCTACCCTGCCTCCGTGCTCAAGTTCTATGCCGAACGCGGCGCGCCCTTCCCGATCGAGCCGGGCGACATGCTCACGATCGCCACCCCCATCGACTTCCTGGGCGTCAATAACTACTCTCGCCGCGTCGTCATGGCCGACAACCGGCCGATCGGCTTCCGCTTTGCTCCGCCTACCCTGCCCATCCAGCCTATGGGCTACGAAGAGGCGCCTCACTCCCTGGGCGACTTCGTCCGCTGGGTATCACGCGAATACGGCAACCCACCCATCTACGTCACCGAGAACGGCAGCGGCGACGAAGACGGCCCGGAGGCAGACCTGCTCCACGACCAGAAGCGCATCTCGCTCCTCAAAGGCTTCCTCACAGGGCTCGCCGGCGCCATCAACGAAGGCTGCGACGTCCGCGGCTATTACGTCTGGTCGCTCATGGACAACTTCGAGTGGGCCTACGGCTACAGCAAGCGCTTCGGCATCGTCTACACCGACTACGAAACCCTGGAACGCAAGCCAAAGGCCAGCGCCCGCTTCTACGCGGATGTGATCCGGAACAACGGCTTCTGACCTGCGCCAGCCTCAGCAGGCCGCACTCGAAATGCCCGCGTTCAGCTCGCCGTAGATGGCCGAGGCAGTGGCGAAAAACGCCTGCCGCTCCGCCAGCGGTAGCAGCGTCCCGTTCCCCGCTGCCCGGTGGATCCGGCCGAATAGCCTCAGCAGGCACGCGTCGACCACACTGCCCGCCTCCGGGTGGTCCCCAAACCGGCGAGTGAAGTAGTAGTCCGCGTAGAACGCGACGAACACGGCGCGCTCCCGGATGGCAATGGCGGGGAAAAGCACGTTGCCGTTGGCGTCGGCTTCAATGGTGCGCAGGGCTTCACATCGCCGGTGGATGTCGGCGCTCGATCCGGCGAGCGCACGCGCCTCCGCCCGCATCGCTGCATAGCTCTCGGCAAGCAAAGGTGGCGGGGTTTGCACGGGACGGGGTCTCTCGCAAGTGATGGTGGCGAACCCGGTCGCAGTGGGGCGCACCGCTGCAAAGCGGAACCGCGACCGGCGCCACCCTCCACAACGCACCGAAACGCCGAAAGGTTATCGGCGCGGCCCGGGAAAATTCGTTACCCCAGGATCCCGCCCGCTGCCAGCTCCGCGATGTCGTCTCCCGAAAGCCCCGCCTCGCTCAGCACGTCCATCGTGTGCTCCCCGGGCTCCGGCGAAGCCCGCCGCACCCCGATGTCCGCCCCGTGAATCGAAAACGGCACCCCAACCGTCCGGAATGCCCCATTCGGGTGCGGCACCTCCGGAAACGCGTCCAGCGCGTGGAGCGTTGGGTCATTCGCCACCGTCGGCAGGTCCACCATTGGCGCCCAGATCAACCCGTGTTCGTCCAGCTTCTCTGACCAGTGCCCCAGGTCCCGCTTCTCGAACTCCGCCTGGATCACCGTCGCCAGGTGCGCGCCATGCACCACCCGCTTTTTCATCGAGTCGTACCGCTCGTCCGCCGCCAAATCCTCCCGCCCCATGGCCGCACACAGCCGTGGCCAGTAAGGGTCCGGCGTCATGTGCACCAGCATCACCCAGTGCCCGTCCGCCGTCGGGTATGTGTTGAACAGCGGGTTGTGCGGCTCCTCCCGGTCGAACCGCGAAGGCTGCTTCCCGTCGATCAGCGCGCGGGAAAGGTCCGTCGCGATCGTGTACACGCCGGTCTGCTGCAACGTCACCTCCACCACCTGCCCCTCCCCGGTCCGGTCGCGAAGCCGCAGCGCCGCCAGGATCGCCGCCAGCGCGTTCATTCCTGTCGTGTGGTCTCCCTGCGCGATCCGGCTCAGCACCGGCGGCCCGTCCGGGTGACCGACAACGCTCATAATCCCCGCCCGGGTCCAGAACGCCGCGAAGTCGAAGCCCGGCCGATCCGCCTCCGGCCCCCGCAACCCGTAGCCAGTCACCGAGCAGAGCACCAGCTTCGGGTTCGTCGCGCGCAACTGGTCCGGCATCAGCCGGTACTTCTCCATCCGCCGCGGTAGCAGGTTCGTCAGCAGGACATCGACCGAGCCCGCCAGCCGGTGGATAAGCTCGGACGCCCCCGGCCGCTCCAGGTCGACCGTCACCGACCGCTTCCCCCGGTTCTCCAGCTCAAACAGGAAGTTCGCCCTGAACGGCCCATCGTCCCCCGGCGTCATCACCCCCCGCATCACTTCCCCGCCCGGCGGCTCGACCTTGATCACGTCCGCCCCCAGGTCGCTCATCAACGCCCCAACCGAGGGCGCGGCGACATAGTTGGCGACTTCCAGCACACGAATACCATCAAGCGGAGCGAGCATGAACGTGAGTGTCGAACGTCCCGCCCCCAATGTCGAGCGTTTCCGCCCTACTCCTCCACCACAGCGAACAGGTCTTCCAGCGAGTAGCATTCCCCCCAACCACACCACCCGGAGGAACACCCATGACCCTCGAATACATCGCACCCGAAGGCATCCACGAAGCCCGCGGCTATACCCACGTCGTGAAAACCCGCGGCGCCACCACCGTCTACATCTCCGGCCAGGTTGGCGTGAAACCTGATGGCGAATTCGCCGAGGGACTGGAGGAGCAATCGAAGCAGGCCTACGCGAACCTTGCGGCCTGCCTCAAAGCCGTCGGCGCTGGCCCGGAACATGTCGCGAAGCTCAACACCTACGTCGTCGAATACAGCCCGGAAAAGCGCGAAGCAGTCTCCGCCGGCCGCCGGGCCGTCTTCGGCAACCTCTTCCCGGCGAGCACGCTGATCGGCGTCCAGGCTTTGGCCGCCCCGCAGCTCCAGATCGAGGTCGAAGCCGTCGCTGTGCTCGATTAGCTCGCCGGCGCTGCCCGGCACTCAGCAGGCGATGTCGAAGTCTACGAGTTCCATCAAATCGTCGCGTTCGTCCGGGGAGGCCTCGTTCGGCCAAACCGGCACGTCCGATCCACGGATGGCGCTGTCCGAGGCCACACGTTCCCTTCGCCGCGCTCGAAGAGTATGGCGCGCCCGAAAACCGGGTCAAGCTGCCGTCCGCCGCGACTGTGTTGCCATGGTCACGTCCCGTCGCTCACGCCCCACTCGAAGCCGAGCGCATCAATCGCGTGGATAATGTCGTCGACAGCACGGGACTCCCCTGGGCTGGCAAGCATGCCCGCGGCGAGTTCGGCCGCGCCCGCAGCGGTGGCAAGTCCGCCACCATCTACCGTGTGGAAGACCAGCCGGTTAACGCCCGCCGCGTTGGCCGCGACGATCTGCAGCACCGTCATCAGGTGCCGGTTCCCGCCATACGCGCCGCAGCCCCAGAACCCGGTGTGGATAACCAGGCGCAAAGGTTCGCCGCCATGCAGATGCGCCGTCTCGGCCCGCG
>SLAK01000162.1 GCA_007126855.1 Dehalococcoidia bacterium
ACCGCCTGCGCGCCCACAATCTGCGAACTCGGTGTCACCAGTGGCGGATAGCCCAGGTCGGCGCGGACCCGTGCGTTCTCCAGGAGCACCTCTTCCAGCTTCTCTTCGGCGCCCTGCTCTCGGAGCTGCCCCACAAGGTTCGAGATCATGCCGCCGGGCACCTGGTGAGAGAGCACACCGGCATCCACGCCCAGCAGGTTGCTTTCGAACTTCCAGTAGCGCTTCCTCACGCCGCGGAAATACGCCGCGATGGGCTCGAGTTGCTTCAAGTCCAGCCCGGTGTCGTGGTCGGAATCTTCTGCCAGGGCCGCCACCAGCGTCTCAGTCGCTGGCTGCGAAGTGCTCCCGGCCATCGTGCTGATCGCGCAATCGATAACGTCCGCCCCGGACTGCACGCCCATCAGGTACGCCATTTCTGAATAGCCCGACGTATCGTGGCAGTGCATCTGCAGCATCTTGTCCGGGTGGTCCTTCTTCAGCCGCGTCACCAGCGCCTTCGCCATCATCGGGCTCAGCAGTCCCGCCATGTCCTTGATACACAGCGAATCCGCGCCCATCTCCACCATCCGGTCAGCCATCTCTGCGAACGCGTCCACCGTGTGCACCGGGCTCACCGTGTAACAAATCGTTCCCTGCACATGGCCGCCGGCGCGCTTCACCGCCTCGAACGCGGTCTCCAGGTTCCGCACGTCGTTCAGCGCGTCGAAGATACGGAAGATATCCATCCCGTTCTCGACCGACTTTTCGCAGAACGCCCGGATGACATCGTCCGCGTAATGCCGGTAGCCAACGGCGTTCTGCCCGCGCAGCAGCATCTGCGTCGGCGTCTTCTTCAGCCGCTTCTTGACTTCGCGCAGCCGCTCCCACGGGTCCTCCCGCAGGTAACGCAAAGCGGTGTCGAATGTAGCTCCGCCCCAGCACTCAATGCTGTGATAGCCAACCTCATCCAGCATTTCGAGCGCCGGGATCATGTCCTCGGTACGCATGCGCGTTGCAAGGAGCGACTGATGGCCATCGCGGATGGCCGTCTCGGTTATTCCGACTTTCGGCATGGGCACGATCCCGCGAGTTCAAAGTCCCGCAGCAGGATGCTGCAATGGCAGCATGCTACCACGCACCCAACTTACGACGAACGCGGTTAATGCTTCAGGCTGCCAGCCCGCTTACCCCCACAGGCTCGCCGCTCACCATATCCATCAGCGCGTCGACCTGGCGGAACAGCCGCTGAGCATCCGGCGGCAACGTTCGAGGCCCCGCCGCTTCCGGCACCACATACCCCGGCAACAGGTTGTGGTTCACACAGTACTGGTCGGCCCGGGCCACCACGCTCGCCAGGCTGTTCTCCGAGAGCTCCACGTCGTGATGGCGCCCCACCGCTGCGGCAATCTCTTCCGGCAGATTCCACCGCCTCGCCAGGGTCTCGCCAAGCTCCGCGTGGTCGTAGCCAGGCTGTTCATGTTCCGCTTCTTCGAGCGATATATCGTGTGCCAGGGCATGGGCCACAGCCTGGTCGATGCCCGCAGGGTCCGCGAAGAACATCGCCAGCCGGCCCATGTTGTGGACGATCCCCGCTGTGAATGCGGTCGGCACGTCCAGCCTCCTGGATTGCGCGGCGAGCTCGCTGGCCTTGAACGCCACGGCGATCGAGTGCCGCCAGAACTCCGAAATCCGGAACAGCGCGTTTAGCGAATCCGGGGCGTATGCGCTCGTAATCGCGCTGCTGATCGCCACGTTCCGGGCCTGCACGAAGCCCAGTACCACCAGTGCTTCCTGCACCGAGGTCACTTCCCGCGCCCGCCCATAGGCCGCCGAATTCGCAATCCGCAAAATCCGCGCGCTCAGTCCCGGGTCCGAAGAGACCACCAGCGCCAGGTCCGACGCCGACGCCTTGGGGTCCTGCGCCACCTGGATTACCCGCAACGCAACGGCCGGCAGGGGCGGCAGCGACTCGAGTGCACGTGTCCGATTCGTGTGCCCGGATCCGTCAGGCATAGCAACACCCCCTGCAATTAGCATCGTCAGTTTCTTGCAAAGGGTGCAGTCCTTCGATCCGGATCTTCCCGGATATCCCCGGCGGATACCTCGCACCTGGGACCAGTGCTGCTACAGCGGGATGTTGCCGTGCTTTTTCGGAGGGTTCCGGTCTGCCTTGTTCTGCAACATCTCCAGCGCCCGGATTACCCGCTTCCGCGTCTCCCGCGGGTCGATCACGTCGTCGATGAAGCCGCGCGACGCCGGGATGTATGGGTTCGCAAACCGCGTCCGATATTCCTCGATGAGTTCCTGCCGCCGCGCCTCCGGGTCTTCCGCCTTCGAAATCTCCTCCCGGAACACGATGTTCACCGCACCGTCAGGCCCCATCACTGCCACCTCAGCGGTGGGCCAAGCGAAGTTCGCATCGCCCCGCAGATGCTTGCTCGACATCACCAGGTATGCCCCGCCATACGCTTTCCGCAAGATCACCGAGACCTTGGGCACCGTCGCCTCGCTGTAGGCATAGAGCAGCTTCGCCCCGTGGGTGATGATGCCGCCATATTCCTGCGTCGTCCCGGGCAGGTAGCCCGGCACGTCCACCAGCGTCACGAGCGGAATATTGAAGCAATCGCAGAAGCGCACAAACCGCGCCGCCTTCCGGCTCGCGGCGATGTCGAGCGAACCTGCCAGGTGCATCGGCTGGTTGCAGACAAAGCCCACCGTGCGTCCGCCCATGCGCCCGAATCCGACCACAACGTTCGGCGCATACGCTTCGTGCACCTCCATGAAGTCGCCGTCGTCCACCATCCGGAACACCACGTCGCGCACGTCATAGGGCCTGTTCGGCTCTGCCGGTACGATGCTCAGCATCTCTTCGTCCGGCTGGTCGGTTTCATCGCTCGTCGGCACAAACGGCGCGTCTTCTGCATTGTTTAGCGGCAGGAAGGACAGCAGCCGCCGCACTTCCGCCAGCGTCTCCTGCTCACCGGTGATGGCGAAGTGCGCCACGCCCGACTTGGTGGCGTGCGCGTCAGCGCCGCCAAGCTCCTCGTGCGTTACCTCTTCGCCGGTCACCGCGCGGATTACGTCCGGGCCGGTGATGTACATCTGGCCCGTGCCTTCAGTCATGAAGATGAAGTCGGTGATCGCCGGGCTGTACACCGCGCCGCCGGCGCACGGCCCCATGATCAGGCTGATCTGTGGCACCACCCCGCTCGCCAGCGTGTTCATCGCGAAAATCTCGCCGAAGCCGCGCAGGCTCTCAGGGCCATCCTGGATGCGCGCCCCGCCCGAGTCCTGGATCCCGATGATCGGCGCGCCCGTCATCATCGCCAGGTCCATCACTTTCAGGATCTTCTCGGCCACCGCCTCGCTGAGCGAACCGCCGAGCAGCGTGAAGTCATACGCAAACAGGTACACCGGCCGCCCGTCCACCTTGCCCCAGCCGGTCACGACCGCCTCGGCCACGTTGTCCGTGCCTGCCACCGCGCGGGGGCGCATCAGCGTGTCAATTTCCTCGAAGGTCCCGGGATCCAGCAGTAGTTCGATGCGTTCGCGCGCGGTCAGCTTGCCGCGCTGGTGCTGCGCTTCGATTCGCTTCGGCCCGCCGCCCTGGACGGCCCTGGCCTTCAACTCCAGCAGTTCAGCGAGCTTGTCTTCGGCGGAAAGAGATGCCGGTTCTGTCATGGTTCATCGCCTCGCAGCCCGGTGTCGTCCCGGACATCGTACTTCGCGTAAAGAACCCGGCCAGCGGCCGGGTTTGTGCGTTGGTAGCTGCGAAATCCTAGCACCATGGCGAGTTGCAGACCATGTACTCGGCCAGCGCCCGGAAGGAGAAACCATTGGTGGAGACAGGGGGATTCGAACCCCCGACCTCTGCGATGCGAACGCAGCGCTCTCCCAGCTGAGCTATGTCCCCGGTGAAACACGTTGGGCCGCTCCTCATCGTATGGAGCGGCCCAACAGACCGTCAAATAGTGCGTTGCGGCAGAGTCCGTTAACTGCTCCGGCTTGTTGAGCCGCGCCCGATCCGGTAGCTCGTTTCACCCGTGAATTCGCGTTCTTTGCCACACTTCTTGCAACGCCCGGGCGTCAGCTCCCCCCGAG
Organism: Dehalococcoidia bacterium; assembly: GCA_007126855.1. Taxonomy (GTDB): domain Bacteria; phylum Chloroflexota; class Dehalococcoidia; order Tepidiformales; family Tepidiformaceae; genus SLAK01. The sequence continues at coordinate 4,081 of SLAK01000162.1, forward strand.
GTGGTTCCAGTACCCAGTGGTGAACACAGTCGGCAACCACCTGGAGCGCTTCAGCTTTGGACATCGAGATCTCTCCCCCATGGAACAGCGTGATGGTGTGGCCTCCGCGAATCACCCCGCCAAGGCCGCCCTTAGTTTACGCCACCTTAATAGAGCCCTTCAATGCCCTATAGCGAATCGTTCAGTAGTCCGGGCAAAGGTGTTATGACTATGCGCCGATTTGCGGCGTCGATTTCCCGCACAACATCCTCGATCACCGGGATTAGCACCTCGCC
>SLAK01000421.1 GCA_007126855.1 Dehalococcoidia bacterium
GACAGCCAGGCAAACCAGGCACTCTCAACGCGGTACGCCGCTTCGTCTGCGCGGCCGAACATGTTGCCCATGCCGGCAAGCAGATACGAGGCGCCAAGCACGATGGCCGAGATACCGTTTGTCCCGCGTGCGCTGCCCGAAAGCTGGGCCGCGACCGCGCCGACGCCGGCAAACACGATCCCCATCGCCCCGATCGAAGCGCCCGCTGCGATCGCGCCCTCGGCCGAAAGCCCGTAGACCCTGAATCCCAGCGACGACAGGACACCGAGTGCGACGCTGGCGCTCACCGCGACGATGATGCCGCTGGCCAGGCTCGCGTGGCGCCCCACGACGGTGGATCGGAAGAGCTCCGTGCGGCGGTCCTCCTCATCCTGGCGTGTATGCCGCGTCACTGCGAGAAAACTCATCAACGCCGCCAGGATCATCATCCAGATGCCTGCACGCGTCATGGTGAAGCCGCCTTCGCTGACACCCGATGCCAGGCCAAAGAGCCGCATCGTCGGGTTCACCACGTATAGCTCCGTGAATTCGGCGATGTCCTGCTCGGTTTCCAGCACGACAGTCACCGCGCCCGTTATTCCCGTCGTGAGGGCGGCCAGTACCAGCACCCAGACAGAGAGCTGGACGCGGTCGCGCCGGAAGGCGGTCAGGGTGAGCAAACCGGTGCCGGTGAAGTGCTTCACTGCCCGTCCCCCGCCACGGTAGCGGCCTTCTCCGGCTCTCCCCGGATCGCATAGTGCCGCATGAACATCTCTTCCAGCGTCGGCGGCGAGCTCGTGAGCGAATGGATGCCCAGCGGCGCAAGGTGCTGAATTACCGGCCCGAGCGACTCCGGATCCACCTGGAAATCTGCGTGGTGGTCTTCCAGTACCAGGCGGTGCACGCCCGGGAACTGCTCCAGCCCGGTGATGGGCTTCTCGGTCTCCACGATCACCGAGGTCCGCGTCAGGTGGCGCAGCTCCTTCAGCGTGCCGGACTCCACGTTTCGCCCTTCCCGGATGATGCTGATGCGGTCGCAGAGCACTTCGACGTCCGCCAGGATGTGGCTCGATAGCAGCACGGTCGCCCCGCGCTCCCGCGCCTCGACCACGCACTCGCGGAAAACCGTGACCATCAGCGGGTCGAGCCCGGCGGTCGGCTCGTCCAGGAGATAGAGTTCAACATCCGTGGCAAATGCAGCGACCAGGGCCACCTTCTGCCGGTTGCCCTTCGAATAGGTGCCGCACTTCTTCGTCGGATCGAGCTGGAATCGTTCCAGCAGCTCCTGGCGCCTCGCGAGATTCATGCCGCCTCCGAGCTTGCCAAGCAGATCGATCACTTCCCCGCCTGAAAGGTTGGGCCAGAGCTTCACGTCGTCGGGTACATAGGCCAGCCGGCGGTGCAGCTCCACCGCCTCGGTCCATGGGTCGCCGCCCAGTAGCGAGATGTGCCCGGAGTCCTTGCGCAGCAGCCCGAGAAGGACGCGGATGGTCGTCGACTTTCCAGCGCCGTTCGGGCCCAGGAAGCCGTGGACTTCGCCCTCATCAACGCGGAGGTGGAAGTGATCGAGCGCACGGGTAGTGCCGAACGTCTTCACAAGGTCCGAGATATCGATGACTGACATGGGGGAACTCCAGACGCATGGGGCGGCTGCCGCGGTGGCCTGAGCCGCTGGAGCGAAGAGGTGCAGGCCGCAAAGCGAAGTCTGGTGCGTTTATACGGCCGACCGGACTATTGTTGCACCTGGCGCACGCCACTGTGAGACGGCCTTTTGGGACTCATCGGTCCGGGCGGAGGGCCGTGCCTGGGCGCTGAGCCGGCGCCAGCGTGCTCCGCTTCACACTGGTTGTGCCCCGGCCTCAAGCGCATACAATCCCCACCATGCCCGCATACATCGAAGAACCCGCCCGCCGCATCCCCGTCATCGCCGAGACCGACGTCCTGGTCATCGGCGGCGGGTCGGCAGGGATCGGCGCGGCAGTCGCGGCGGCCCGTGGCGGCGCCCACAGCATGCTCGTCGAACGCTATGGTTCGCTCGGCGGCCTGGCCACCAATGGGCTCATCATCCTGCTGCTCACCATGGACGACGGCCACGGCAAGCAGGTCATCGCCGGCCTCTGCCAGGAGCTGGTCGACCGGCTCTCCGCCCGCAACGCGTGCTACTTTCCGCCCTCGGGCGAATGGGGCCTGGACGATGCTGAGCTCATCGAGCGCTACCGGCGTGCCGGTCTGGTGTGGGGCCGCGGCCCGCACGTGGTCCGCTATTCCGTCGCCTATGACCCCGAGGAGTTCAAGGTCGAAGCCGACCAGCTCCTGCTCGAAACCGGCGTCGACCTCCGCTTCCACCGCTGGGCGGTCGGCGTCGTCCGCGATGGCTCGCGCATCACCCACGTCATCTTCGAATCCAAAGCGGGCCGGGAGGCCATCGCCTGCAACGCCGTCGTCGATGCCACCGGCGACGCCGACATCGCTGTCCTCGCCGGCGAAGACGTGGAGCGGGAGCGCGTCCACCCCTGGCTCTGGTTCCGCACCGCCGGCGCTGACCGCAGCCTGGCCGAAGAGGCCCCGGACCGCCCGACCTACTACCGCACCGTCCACGAATCCGGCTATCTCCATCCCTGGGGCGCCGCCGAACGCATCGACCGCGACATCGACCCAACCGACCCGGACGACCTGACCTACGCCGAAGTCGAGTGCCGCCGCCTGGTCCGCGCCGAGCTCGACCGCCTGCGCGGCAACACGCCGGGCTTCGAGCACGCCTGGATCGCCCAGTTCGCCAACACCCTGGGGATCACCGAATCGCGCCGCCTGGTCGGCCGCTACATGCTCCGGCGCGAAGACATGGACCAGCCGCCATTCGACGACACCATCGCCATCACCGGCAACTGGACCAAGTATGGCGCCATCTACCACATCCCCTTCCGCGCCCTCTGCGCTCGCGAGACCGACAACCTGCTGGCAGCGGGCCGCTGCATGTCCTCCGACCACCGCGCCCATCATTCCACGAAAGAGATCCCGCCCTGCTTCGCCACCGGCGAGGCCGCCGGGTTCGCCTCCGCGCTCGCGCTCCAGCACAACGCCGCGCCGGTGGACGTTGATGTGAGCGCTTTGCAGGCAAAGCTGCGCGCCGCGGGCGCCATCTTGCCCTGAGTGCCAAGGCCGCCCACGGAGGCGCACCATGACCGAATTCCCGCTGCAGCTCGCCCCTGAACTCCGCAAGGAATTTGTCCGCCAATTCCAGCACTACCTTCGCGACGAGTTCGAACTCGAATGCGGTGACCTGGCCGCCGGTCTCTTCATCGACTTTGCCGGGATGTTGCTCGGCCCCGTCTACTACAATGCCGGCCTCCACGACGCTCTCGCGCTCGCCAGCCAGCACAACGAAGGCCTCGCTGTCGACGTGCTTGCACTCGAAAAGGAGCCCAATCCCCGCCCGTCCGGCCCCGCCCGCTGAGCCAGGTCCCGTATCATCCCTCCCATCCAATCAAGCTATCCGGAGGGCTACTCCATGCCACACATCCCGCTCATCGAAGACCGCGAATCGCTCGACGCCGAAGGCCAGACCGCCTGGGACCACGTCGCATCCAGCCGGGGCCGAATCGTCGGTCCATATAAGGCGCTGCTGCACAGCCCGGAACTTGCCCGCCGCGTCGCCGACCTCGGTACCTTCATCCGCTTCGAGTCCGTGCTCCCGGGCACGGTCCGCGAACTGGCCATCATCTCCACCGCGCGCGTTCTCGACTGCCGCTTTGAGTGGGCGGCACACTCCGAAATAGCCCGCCAGGAAGGCGTCCGCGAAGAGGCCATCGCGGCCATCCGCGAGCGTACCAGCGACGGGCTGACGGAAGACGAGGCCGAGATCTGGGATTACGCCAACCAGCTCCTCGCCGCCCACCGCTCGAAGCCGGAAACGGTCGCCGCGCTGGAAGGCCGCTACGGGCTTCGAGGCCTGGTCGAGCTCACCGGCACGATTGGCTATTACAGCTGCATTGCCGCCACGCTCAACGGCTTCGACGTCGAACCCTGGGAAGGCGCCGACTCACTGCCGGAGTGAACCCGGGCGCTTCTAACACGCGTCGAAGCGTTCCGTGACGAGCAGTTCCGCGAGCTCGGGGCTCAGATCCTCCACCGCAGAACACAAGACTTCCCCGGATGCCGGGAACAGCTCCAGTCGCAGCCGGTCAGCGTCGCCTGCTTGCGCCGCCGACGAGATCTGTCGCGAAAGCGTAAGCGTCTCGTCCAGGTAGCGGAGATAACGGTCATGATCGGCTCGCAACTCGTCTGGTGGCTCCAGGGCAGAGGCATCTTCGTGAGCCTGTTCGAGCGCCGCGATGATCGGCGGCTGAAGGTAGAGCAGCGCTGCGATAAGC
>SLAK01000405.1 GCA_007126855.1 Dehalococcoidia bacterium
GCCGCGTTCGCGGCCCTCGCCGTATTCGCCCTGGTAACCGTGGCGCTTCGCGCCCGCCGGGTGCCCGAAGCGGTCGACCACCGCTTTGCCCGGCTCGAACGCCGGGACGACCTTGCGCGCGAAGAGCTGATGGCGCTGCCATTCAAGGAGCGCGTCGTCTCGCCGGTCGGGGAACGCTTTCGCAACATCGGCGCGGCCACGCTGCCTTCGGGGCTTGTCGCGGGCGTGCGGCACAGGTTGCTGCTCGCCGGCCAGCCCATGTCGGTCACCCGCTTCTTCGTGCTCCAGGCCGTGATGCTTGCCATGTCGGCATTCCTCATCATTCTCTTCCTGCTGTCCGACAGCAGCGGTCTGCTGTTGCTCGTGCAGTTGATCGCCGCGGCGGTGCTCTCGGCCATTCCGATCTATTGGCTGCGCATCAAGGCGGGGGCCCGCCGGCGAGCCCTGCTCCGCGCCCTGCCCGACGCCGTCGACCTGATGGTCACCACCGTCGAGGCCGGCATGGGCATCGATGGCGCCCTGGCCGCGGTCGGCCGCGAAACCGAAGGCCCCCTGGGCGAAGAGCTGCGCCTGGCCATCCGCGAGACGACGCTGGGACGCAGCCGCCGCGAAGCGCTGCAGCGCCTCATCGAGCGCACCCAGGTGCCGGAGCTTTCCAGCTTCATCCAGGCGCTCATCCAGGCGGAACAGACCGGCATCTCCATCGGTCAGGTGCTGCGCATCCAGGCGGCCGAAATGCGCCTCAAGCGGCGCCAGAACGCCGAAGCCATGGCGCAAAAGGCCCCGGTGAAGATGATCCTTGTGCTCATCCTGCTGGTGCTGCCGGCCATGCTCCTCTTCGTGATGGGCCCCGCGATGATGCGCATGAGGGACGCGATCTAATCCAGGCCACCGTCGGCACCATTCGTTCCCGACGTTATGTCAGAGCGTGAATACAAAATCGGCGATTCGTTTCGTTTCGCCTCAACCACCGGTGGTCGACAGACGCAATCGCCGGGCTATGCAGCCTTCGCCGGCCCGGCTTCCCGCTGAGCGTTCGCGCCACTCGTTGCAGGCGCCGGGAACGGCACCACGCGGCCCTCGCCAGTCTCCGCCGCATACGCCCGGTACGACCGCACCGTCATTCGCACCTGCAGCACGCTGAACGGCACCAGCATCGGCACATACAGCACCGGCGAGGTCATGTTCCCGGTGAAATGCCCCAGCCCAACCGATAGGTACGCCCCGGCGAAGATAAGCCCGATGAGCACGTAGTCGCCGCGGGTCTGCTTGCACACCGGGTTCCGCCTGCCCAGCCGGATGTTCAGCCAGCTCTGGATGGCCGACGCCACGAAGCGAATCGCCGCCAGCGGCATCAGCAAGGGCCCCAGCAGCCCGCTCAACATCACGATGACCCAGGCGCTCGCCAGCGAGGCGGCCCTGCAGTGGCCAGAGAGTCGCCAGTTCCAGGCTGCGGTGGCACGCACGTATTGAGTCCTCACACTTCCTATTTCGGCAGTGACACGCGCGTTCTCCATCACGCGTCGCTGGCGCCCCCTTTGGTTGGGAGTGTCCCGGCAACCGCCGCCGTGCGCCTATGAGGAGCCTCCCCTAGCCCGGCCCTGTATCACGCCGATCTCTCGCGGCTGCGTGTGCCAGCTCAAGCTCCGCCACCCGCAGCGCAACCCGTTCCATCTCCTGTTCGAGCCGGTGGACCCGGGCCGCAAGCTGCTCGATCAGCTCGCCCTGCGTCAGCTTCTGGCCCGCCACGTCCACCTGCACCCGCGACTGTGCTTCGGGCCCTTCACTCGTCATGTCCCGCCTCCTGTCAGCCACGGGCTGCTCCTCGAAAGCCCGGCCTCGCACCCAGCCTAAGCACTGACGAAGCCTTTCAATGGCCATGGGTAGACTCAGTCACAGGAGTCGATACGACTCTGATAGCACCGCCGGCGAATACGTCTCGCGCCGGCGGGGGCGCCCACACACCAATACCCGCTGGAGGAAGCTGATGGCAGAGACCGCAGATGCCGTTCGGAAACAGCACCGCGCCATCCAGGAGCAAGATTGGGACGCATTGGCGAAGCTCTACAGCGCCGATGCCACCTACCGCGACCCGGAAGTCGAACTCCAGGGCCGGGAAGCCATCGCGGAGCGGGCCAGGGCACTGGAAGCGCCTTTCTCCGGCGCAAGTTACGAAGTCGTCAGCCTCCTGGCCGACGGAGCCCGGGCAGCCCTCGAATGGCGCTACCAGGCGACAAACCACGGGCGCATTCTCCTGCCCTCGGGCACAGAGCTCCCGGCTACCGCAAAGGATGTGGACCTGCGAGGTATCTCCATCTTCGACTTCGAAGATGGCCGGATTACGGCACAGCGGAGCTACTGGGACTCGTTCAGCCTTTATCACCAGCTCGGGCTCGCCTTCGAACCGGGGCTGTCCGGCTCATGGTGAGCGGCTGCCCGGCGTGTGACTAGAAGCCAGCCTGCCCACCGGGAGCCGGCACGACAAGATGATCCTTGAACCAGCGAAGGGCAAGCCCGGCCACTTTGTCCAGCGTCCCCGGTTCTTCGAAAAGGTGGCTCGCACCGGGCACAATCTCCAGCCGTTTCTCGCAGCGAAGGCGCGCATAGGCTTCCTCATTGAGCGGGATCACCGGCCGGTCCGCCCCGCCGACAATGAGCAAGGTAGGCGCCTTCACCTCCCCAAGCACGGGCGCCGCAAGGTCCGGCCGGCCACCGCGTGACACCACCGCGCCGACTGCTTTCGGCCGTTCGACCGCGGCAATCAGCGCCGCGGCAGCGCCCGTGCTGGCGCCGAAGTAGCCGAGGCGGTGGTCCTGCGTCTCCGGTTGCGCCCGCAGCCAGTCGGTTGCTGCAACCAGCCGCATAGCCAGGAAGCGAATGTCGAAGCGCAGTTGCGCCGTCCGCATGTCAACGGCTTCTTCGTCGGCGGTGAGCAGGTCGAACAGCAAGGTCCCCAGCCCGCCCTCCTGCAGGAGGCGAGCGACGCGCTGGTTGCGGGGGCTCAAGCGGCTGCTTCCGCTGCCGTGGGCGAACACCACAATGGCCGGATTGTCAGCCGACAGCACCAGGTCGCCGGCAAGGTGGACTCTCCCCTCCGGGGAGTCGATCGGGATGTGGACGGGCGTGGCCACTCCGGGATTCATAGCAAATACCCCCGTTAGATGCGGCTCCGCATGCACAACCACCATACCCAACGGACAGAGGCCCGTCAGAGGTGCTGGCCGATCCGGGGCCGGCACGTAAAGGCGTGCTTTCGGCCAGCGCGCTCCGATACACCCAACCGGTGCGCTTTCGCTGTCCCGGCCGGCCGTTGATAGCCGTGGACCGAGCCGGGATCATGGTTGCAAAGGCCCAGGAGATTCCCGTGGCAGACCAGGCAACCCCAACGTTGAAACACCGGCGCGTCGCGTTCCGGCTGGAGTTTTCGCACCTCCTTACTCGAGAGCGCGACGAAGACCTGTACTTCGGTGACTACGCCGATGCGAAAGGCCACCGCATTGGCCAGCTGATTCATGCGCGCCACAACCCCGAGTCGACCCACGCCGTCCTCATCCCCGACGAGGACGTGCCGCTCATGCACATCGAATCGTCGCTCGACGCAGACCATGCCGTGGCCTCCTACGACATGGTGATCGCTCTCGTCTACGAACCCTCGGAAAAGGTGCCCTCGGGCGTCGATGAAACTGGCGACCTCTGGGACGCCGGGCCGATCCGCGTCTACCTCTTCGAAGACGACGAGGCGGCAGCCCTCGCCCGCAGCCTTTCCTGATCGCGGCCAACTGCTTCATGTCTTCGGCATGCCATGCACCGCATGGTTGATTCTGCTGCGAGCCTCGCGCCCCTAACGTCGAATGCACTATCCCGCCGGGGTTGGCAGCCGCCGCCCCGGTGAACCCGGCAGGAGAACGTGCCAGATGAATGAGGAAGCCATGCGCGAACAGACACAGACCGCAGGCCTGGCCGGCGCAATGGGAGGCGCAACCGGCGCCGCCGCCGGAGGGACCGCGGGCGCCGCGGCCGGCTGGCTTGTGGGCTCAAGCATCGGCATGGTGACCGGGGCGCTCATCGGCCTGGTTACCGGCATCTTCCTCGGCATGGCTATCCGCAAGTAGTCCGCGACGGCTACCCCTGCCTGCGGGTTATTGCCGCTCGACCACATGCGCCGCGCCACGCATTTGGCCGGCGCCCGGACCAGTGGGCGCCCGGGCGGCGGCAAGCAGCAACCCGCCGAGCCCCGCGAGCAGAGCCAGCACCGTGAACCCTGCTGCGTAGCTGTCGGTCACGTCATAGAGCACCCCGGCGATCACGGGTCCGGCGATCATCCCGGTAACGCTGATGGCCGAGGA